>CAYRAE010000028.1:0-13627 GCA_964422175.1 uncultured Luteitalea sp.
TCGCGGACCTGAAGGCGCAGGGCAAGTTGCGGCACATCGGCGTCTCGAACTTCACGGTGGCCGATCTCGAGACGGCGGAGGCGATTGCTCCCGTCGCCTCGTTGCAGCCGCCGTACTCGATGCTGCGCCGCGCGATCGAAGCCGAGATCCTGCCGTACTGCGAGGCGCACGACATCGGTGTGCTGGCGTACAGCCCGATGCTCTCGGGACTGCTCACGGGGGCGATGACGCGGGAGCGCGTTGCGGCGCTGCCCGCTGGCGACTGGCGCCGCAACAACAAGGAATACCAGGAGCCGCAGTTGTCCCGGAACCTCGCGCTCGTCGAGGTGCTGCGCACGATTGGCGCCCGTCATGGGCTGTCACCTGGCGAAGTGGCGATCGCCTGGGTGTTGCGACTGCCCGTCGTCACGGCAGCGATCGTGGGTGGCCGCTCTGCCGCGCAGGTCGATGGCGTTGTCGGTGCAGCGGACCTGCGGTTGTCGTCGGCGGAACTCGACGCGATTGACGCGGCGTTGCCGGAGCAGTGATCTGAAATGACGAATGCCGAATGATGAATGACGGGGCCATGGCTGACGAGCGGCTGTCCATCGTCGACATCTTCAAGATTGGCGTCGGGCCGTCGAGCTCGCACACGCTCGGGCCGTGGCGTGCGGCGGAGCAGTGCATGGCACGCTGGGCCGCGGAGCCGGGGCTTGCTGGCATCGACGCGATCGAGGTGCACCTGTACGGGTCGCTCGCCAAGACGGGGCGCGGACACGGCACGGACATCGCGGTCGTCGCCGGGTTGCTCGGTGCCGATCCCGAGACGTGCGACATGGTGGACGTGCAGGCGCGCGTCAGGCTCGCGTTGGAGGCGCGCACGCTCACGCTGGCGACAGGCGACACGGCCTCGCTGGACGTCGTGTTTCATGAGCGCGAGTCGCTGCCGGAGCACCCCAACGGCATGCGATTCGTGAGTCAGTGGGCGGATGGCTCTCGCGACGAGATCGTGTGCTTCTCGATCGGCGGCGGCTTCGTGGCGTGGCAGGGCCGCGACGGCGCGTCAGGATCCCGCGTGTCGCTGCCGTTCCCGATCGACACCGCTGAGGATCTGCTGCGGTGGTGTGAGACGACGGGCGGATCGATCGCTGATGTGGTGTTGCAGAACGAGGCGGTGTGGCGGCCGCGAGCCGAGACCGACGCCTTCACCGCGCGCGTGTGGCGCGTGATGCGCGAGTGCATGTATCGCGGGTGTCACACGCCTGGACGATTGCCCGGCGGGCTGAACGTGCGTCGTCGTGCGGCAGACATCAACGCGCGGTTGTTACACGGGTCGGGCTCGGAGAGCCGACCCTACCTACAGCCACAGGAGGACCCTCGCGGCCTGCCGCCGCAGCTGGTAGAGCCGCCGCAGTCGTCGCAGATAGCAGGGCCAGCTCCCTCGGTGGTAGGGCCGGCTCTCCGAGCCCGGCCGTCTGGTGAGCAGTCGTCGCTCGCCCACGGCGCGACGCCCACGGCGGCGGAGATCGACGCGTGGTTTGCGGCGATCGCGGCTGGTGGGACGGGCTTCGGGTGGACGCTCGACTGGGTGACGGCGTTCGCGCTCGCCGTCAACGAGGAGAACGCCTGTTTCGGGCGTGTCGTGACGGCGCCGACCAACGGGGCGGCGGGTGTGCTGCCCGCGGTGCTCGCATACGACGCGATCTTCGGGCAGACGGCGACGACACCCGAGCGCATCGCGCGGTTCCTGCTCGTGGCGTCGGAGGTCGGGTGCCTCTTCAAGAAGGGCGCGACGATCTCCGCGGCGATGGGAGGATGTCAGGCCGAGATCGGTGTGTCGTCGGCGATGGCGGCTGCGGCGCTCACGGAAGTGAACGGCGGCTCACCGAGCCAGGCGCTGATGGCCGCCGAGATCGCGATGGAGCATCATCTCGGACTCACGTGCGATCCCGTCGGGGGGCTCGTGCAGATTCCATGCATCGAGCGCAACACGATGGGGGCGATCAAGGCGATCACGGCGTCGCAGCTCGCGCTCTCGAGCGACCCGGCGTACGCCAGGGTGTCGCTCGACGCCGTGATTCACACGATGTGGACGACAGCGCTCGACATGAGCGCGAAGTACAAGGAGACGGCCGATGGCGGCCTGGCCGTGCACATCCCGCTCAGTCTGAGCGAGTGCTGACGACAGCTTCTCTCGAGGATGTAGGGGCACCCCCTTGTGGGTGCCCGCTCCGAACGGGCGGCCATAAGGGCCGCCCCCAACGCACGCTGCGATTGCTCTGAGCTACCAGCGCGGTTCGCGGCGGTTGCCGCCGTACCCACCGCGGCCGCCGCCGCCAGGCTTGCGGCCACCGCCGCCACCGGGACGACCGCCGCCACCGCCACCGAACCCTCCACCGCCACCGAATCCACCGCCCCCACCGAAGTCGCCGGGGCCGCGTTCCGGACGCGGGCGTGCCTCGTTGACGGCGATCGCGCGGCCGCCGACCTGCGCGCCGTCGAGCTGCTGAATCGCCTTCTGCGCATCCTCGTCGTTGGCCATCGACACGAAGGCGAAGCCCCGCGGGCGGCCGGTCATGCGATCGCGCATGACCGTCACGCTCTCGACCGTGCCGGCCTGCGCAAACAGCTCTTCGAGTTCGGGTTCGCTGACCTGATACGGGATGTTGCCGACAAACAGGCTCTTCGCCACTACCGTTCCTCCTGACCTGACGTGCCGGCCGCTACGCGCGGCCACCGGGACCGGCCGGAGGCGTGATGGCGTCTGGCTGTCCTTCCAATCGTTGACGGTACCACCGTGCCGCGTCGCCTGCAATGGCCGGGCGCGCGCAGTTGCGCCATGCGAAGGGCGTGCGTAGAGTGCCAGTCATGGTGACGCTGCTTCTCGTCGCGCTCTTGCAGGCGCCAACCGCACCTCCTCTCGTGGCGAGCGTCGTCGATCGGCGCAATGTCGAGGTCCCCGACACCGACACGCACGTGGTGCTGCGGTCATTCGACACGAAGGACGCCTGGGAACGGCATCGCGCACGCGTGCGACAGCAGGTGCTGACCGCGGCCGGACTCGATCCGATGCCTGCGAGGACGCCCCTCAACGCGCAGCGCTTCGGGACACTGCAACGAGACGGTTACACGATCGAGAAGGTCCTGCTCGAGACGTGGCCCGGGTTCTTCCTCGGCGGCAACCTGTACGTGCCGACCGCGCCGGGACCGCATCCCGCCGTGGTCTCGCCGCACGGTCACTGGAATTACGGCCGGCTCGAACACCAGCCGCTCGCGTCGGTGCCCACGCGCGCCGCCAATCTCGCGCGCCGCGGGCACGTGGTCTTCATCTACGACATGGTCGGGTACGACGACACCATGCAGGTCCCGCACTCGTTCCATGGGCCGCGCGAGGCGCTGTGGTCATTCGGCCCGCTCGGCCTCCAACTCTGGAACTCGATTCGCGTGGTGGATTTCCTGACGTCGCTGCCCGACGTCGACGCGACACGCATCGGGGCGACGGGTGCGTCAGGCGGTGCGACGCAGACGTTCCTGCTCGCGGCCGTCGACGACCGCATTGCGTACGCGGCCCCCGTCAACATGGTGTCGGCGTACATGCAGGGCGGCTCGTATTGCGAGAACGCACCGGGCCTGCGCCTGGGCATCAGCAATCTCGACATCGCGGCGGCCTTCGCGCCGAAGCCGATGCTTCTGGTTTCGGCGACCGGTGACTGGACCAGCCACGTGCCGAACGAGGAGTACCCGGCGATCAAACGGATCTACGACCTGTACGGGGCTGCCGATCGTCTGTCGCACCTGCAGGTGGACGCGCCGCACAACTACAACCAGACGTCGCGCGAGGCGGTGTATCGCTTCATGGATCGACAGGCGTTCGGTCGGGCCGACGAGGGCAAGGAGCGGTCGGCGCCGGTGGAGAAGCTGGGAGACATGCTGGCGCTGATGGGTCGATCGCTGCCGGATCATGCGGTCGCCTACGACGGCCTGTTCGCCGACTGGCGACGCGCGGCCACCGCGCAGGCCGACGCCGTGCAGGACGAGGCGGCGCTGCGGACACAACTGCGTCGCATCCTGGCGCTGCCGGACGAGGTGACGGCCACGCGCGACGGCGCCGGCATCATCACGCGCGGTCACGGCGATCGTGTGCCGAGCACGTGGACGCCTGGCAGAGGCCGGCCGCTGGTGGTGATTCACCCGGAGGGACGCGTCGCGGGCGCCGCGCTCGCGGAGGTCGTCGCCGCGCGCAAGGCGCGCCGCCCCGTCCTCATCGTCGACGTGTTCCAGACGGGCGAGTCCGTGGCTCCGCGCGCCCGGACGCACAACCACTGGCTGACGTTCAACGTCAGCGATGATCAGGCCCGCATCCACGACGTTGTGGCGGCACTCGCGACGCTGCCGACAGGCGTCGCGGCTGATGTCCTTGCTGTTGGCGATGCGCGCTACTGGGCGGCGGTGGCAGTTGCGGCTGCCGGTGGTGGGCACCGCGTCACCTTCGACGTGACAACGCTGGCCGGCGATGATGCGACACTCGAGAAGGCGTGCTTCGTCGCCGGCTTGCAGCGTGCCGGTGGGATGCGTACCGTGGCACGGATGATCGGGAGGACATTGTGAGTGTGATCGTGCGTACGGTCCTGGCGCTGGCTGTCGGTGTGGTGCTGAGTGCGGGTGTGGCGCGCGCGCAGGAGGCGACAGGTCCTGCCACGCACGACATGCAGGCGTGGTTGCTGCTGCTCGCGCTCGTGCCGATAGGGGAGCAGTGGACGCTGCAGTCCGAGGTGCAGCCTCGCTGGAACCAGGATCTCGGCGATCGCGATCAGCTCATCGTGCGCGGGTCCATCGGACGCAAGGTCGGCTCACGCACCACGCTCTGGGGCGGCGTGGCCTCGATTCCGCGCTGGGGCGACGGCGACAGGCTGGACGATGAGCAGCGGGTGTGGCAGCAACTGAGCGCGACGCTCCCGAGTGTGGGGAAATGGACGCCGTCGATCCGCATTCGTGTGGAGCAACGGTTCCTCGATGCGTGGCAGGACTCGTCGCATCGCCTGCGCACCATGGCGCGTCTGACGCGTCCGCTCGGGACGAGCCGCTGGACGGCCGCGCTGTGGAACGAGTACTTCGTCACCCTCGACGATACGCGCGGCGGGCCACAACAGGGCTTCGATCAGAATCGCGTGATGGCCACGGTGATCCGCCCGCTGGGCAAGCGCGTCACGTTGGAGAGCGGTTACGTGTGGCAGTTCGTCTCATCCACGGCGACGCGCGCCCCCCGTCACGGCCACACGCTGTTCACGTGGCTGACCTATTCGGCGGGAAAGTAGGACGAAGGACGCAGGACGTGGAGGGTTCTCAACCCCTGGCGCTGCTGGCGAGGGCGGCCTGGAGGTCGCGCACTTCTCGCGCGAGCAGTTCGGCGCGGGCCTGGTAGAAATCGGCGAGGAGGTTGTCGCAGCGACGGGCGTGGTCGTACAGCGCATCGAGGCCGAGTTCGGGTCGCTGGCGTGCGACTTCCTGCAGGGCCATGCGAAGCGACCAGTGCGCGTCGCGCCAGGCGTCGAGCAGGACGCGCTCGCGATCCTTGCCGATCGGCGGAATCGCCGGCGTGCGAGGGCCGAGGAGATCGCCCGGCAATTCGGGGAGCCGGGCAACGCGGGCGGACGTCGGCTCGATGCACCGACCGCGCCTGCCGTCGGCCGGGAATCGGAGCACTGTCGATGAAGTCTGCATGTCGCTCACGGTTCCACGCCAGAGCAAACGCCGAGCCAGTCCGCCAGCGCTTCCGCACAGCGCACTTCCGCATGAGCGCCGCAAACAATCCGCTCTCGCGGCGCCTTTTCATCGCAATCGAGCGGACTCACGGCACCGGCAACCGTTAGTCGGCAACGGGTTGAGTCCGGCGACCGACGAGGCTGTGCTATCCTTCGCAGGTTGTTCCCGCCGCGCTGCTTCGTGCCGAGGTAGCTCAGTTGGTAGAGCATACGACTGAAAATCGTAGTGTCGCCAGTTCGATTCTGGCCCTCGGCACCATCACCCCTTCCAGAGACGTCCAGATCGCCCCGCGGTGGGGCGATTTGCGCCTGTTTTCTTGCCAATTGCGTCCCGTGGTGTCCATACTCATCCAGCGTCAGCCGCGACGGGAAGGAGTAACGGAAGGAGTAACCCGGCCCGTTTTTGGCGGGAAGGAGTAACTCCTCCCTCTGTCGCGGCGGTTCCCGGAGGCCTCATGCCGCGTACGGTCACGCCCCTGACGGACACGAAGATTCGCCAGACGACGCCTGCCAGCACGCCAATTCGCCTGTCGGACGGCGGCGGGTTGTACTTGCTGGTGCAGCCCGATGGGGCGAAATGGTGGCGGTTCAACTACGAGACGCCGACGGGCCGGAAGACCCTGTCGTTCGGCGTCTATCCCACGGTCACGCTCGCGAAGGCCCGCAGACAGCGCGAATCCGCGCGCGCGCAGCTGCTCGAGGGGCGCGACCCGAGCGCGGAACGGCAGGCCGCCAAAGCGGCACCGCCGGCCGTTGGCCCGGTGACCTTCAAAGCCATCGCTGACGAGTGGCTGGCCCAGCAGCAGGCGATCCTGGCGACCGCGACCCACGCCAAGGCCACCTGGATGTTGTCCACGCTGGTCGGGCCGTGGCTCGGCGCGCGGCCCATCGCCGAGATCGAGCCGCCCGAGGTGCTGGCGGTCCTGCGCCGCATCGAGTCGCGCGGCCGCATCTCCACGGCCCATCGCACGCGCGAAAAGATCGGGCAGGTCTTCCGGTACGCCGTCGCCACCGGGCAGGTCACGCGCGACCCGACGCCGGATCTCCGCGGGGCGCTGCAACCCGACAAGCCGACGCACCGCGCGGCCATCACCGATCCGGTGGCCATCGGGGCGTTGCTGCGCGCCCTCGACAGCTTCGCCGGCACGTTCGTCGTCGCGTGTGCCTTGCGCCTGGCGCCGTACGTGTTCGTGCGCCCTGGCGAGCTCCGGCACGCGGAGTGGACCGAGATCGACCTCAAGACGGCTGAGTGGCGCATTCCGGCCGCAAAGACGAAGATGCGCGCGCCGCACCTGGTGCCCCTCAGCCGACAGGCGGTGAAGCTGCTGCGCGAGTTGCACCCGCTGACCGGCGCGGGCCGGTACGTGTTCCCGTCGATCCGCGTGGCGGCCGTTGGCACGGTCCCGATGAGCGAGAACACGCTGAACGTCGCGTTGCGGCGCTTGGGATACGACCGCACGTCGCACGTCGCGCACGGGTTCCGGGCGATGGCCTCGACGCGGCTGCACGAGCTCGGCTGGCCGTCCGACGTCATCGAGCGCCAGTTGGCGCACGCGCCGCGCAACAAGGTGAAGGCTGCCTACGATCGCGCGCAGCACGTCGCCGAGCGGCGCAAGATGATGCAGGCGTGGGCGGACTACCTGGACGCCCTGAAGGCGAAGAAGACGGGCACGAAGGTCGTGCCCATCAGCAGCGCGGCACGGCGCCGGACGTCGCTGCCCACGCATCGAGCCGGGTGATGGGCGGGAATCGAGGACGTGACGTCCTCCGCGATCAGGCCATCCAGAGATACAACGAGTTGAAGGGCTCGTTTCTGGAGCACACCGCGGCCGCGCCGTGGCCGCCGTGCGTGCGCCGGCGCACAGAGCCGGACGCGGCTGTCGAGAGACGGGTGCGCGCATGGCTGAACGAGGTCGCGCGCGACCCGCGGCGGCGACCCCGCGGCCTGGCTGCTACGCGGCCCATGCTGCACCTGCGGCACTGGTACCGCGGTGCGATCGTGGACCTCCTCATGCGCCGGCGGGGTCTGTCCGTTGCCGCCGCCTACGCCAGGGCGCGCGCCTTACTGCACGACCAGGGGCGCGATCTCACGATTCGGGCGCTCGAAAAGGCGCGGCGCGCACACAAGGGCGGACTCGACCCCTTTCTTGAGGACATCCTTTGGACGGACGAGTTCAACCGGCGAGCCTTCCACCCAACCGGCGAGCCCGATGATCCCGATCTCGCGCCGGAGTTGCAGGTCTTTGCGGCGCTGCTGTTCAACGAGGCATCGGGGTAGACTCGCCGCGCTCAACCGCCGCGCGCAGCGTGCGCGCGACGATGTCGGGGTCGCTGGCTTCGGCATCGCGGATGATGCGCGCGTCGTAGATGGCGTTCCGGTTCAGGCCGAGGTCAGTGACCGTTTCACGCGCCGAGCACTTGGCGCCGAAGGGCGGCGGCCTCGCGCCGTCGGGCCTCGGTTCCGGCGGGCGCCGTTCGTGCCTCGTGGGCCTTGGCCTGTTGTGCATGTCGGGCGCACAGCGCGAGGTCGCCGGCCAGGTACGTCACACGGTCGGGACAGCGCGTGATCGAGCAGCCCGCGTCCGCGAAGCGCTGATTGATCGCTTCACGGATCTCTCGGCCGTGGGATCGCTGCTGGCGCTGGTATTCGTTGAACGTCATCGTCGTCTTACCTTTTCCACGTGATGGTCAGATCCGCTGGGGCGATGCCCGCGCCAACCGCCTCGGCGCGCCAGTGTGCAAACGCGCTCGCCTCGCCCCCGTTGAACCAGCGCCGCGTGAAGTGCACGAGCAGCAGATCCGCATCCGGCACGGCCACGTCAAGCGGCGCGATGGCGTCCTTGTGGGGATAGAGCAGCACGCGCGCCGCGTCCTGCGCGTCCATGATCTCGGTCCAGACCTGATCAATCGCGCGCTGTTCAACGGCCAGCGCGTCGAGCAGGGCGAGCATGAGGCCGAGACGGGCCCGGTACGAGTCGTGCACACTGCGTGCGAACCCCAATTCAGCGGCGGCGAGGTTCCGCGCGTCGATGGCGGCCGCGACCTGCAGGGCGCGATTGATCACGGCGAGCCTGGCGGCGATCTCCGGCAGCCGTACGCGGGCCGCCGTCACGACGTCCGCCTGTGCAACCGCGGTCGCGTCGCCGAGCGCGGCGGCGACTTCAAGGTCCTCCTCCGTGGCCAGTACAGTGGTGAGTTGTTCACGTTCGCGGATCAGCGCGCCGTGCTCAGCGCGCAGCGCCTCAAGTCGTGTGGCTGGAGCAGGCCCGCGGGTGGGTCGAGAGGACAGAGACAGCATCGGTCAGTTCTCCATGGCGGCCAGTTCGGCCGCGGTTGTGGCGAGGTTGCGATCGTGTGTGGCCAGATCGGCTTGCGCCTGCGCGAGGGCCGTCTTGGCGCCATCGAGCTCGAGGTCCCACACGTCAATCCCGTGCGGGTTGTACCGATTGCGAGCGGCGGCCTCACGCTCGGCTGCGGCCAGGTCGCGCGCCGCGACCGTCACGCGCTGTGCGCGCCAGACCCGGTCGCCCTGCAGGTCCCTGATGCGCTCCCGCAGCATGAGGAGGAGCGGGTCTCGCAGCGGCGCGGGCAAGGCGCGACCGTCCAGCGCAGCCAAGACGGGCTGGTATTGCGGACTGTCGTCACGAAGGACGAGCGCCGAGCCGCAGGGCAAGCCGTGCAGGTGCTTCGCCTTGATCAGCGCGCGCGCGGCGCGCACCACGGCTCTGGCGTGTGGTGGCGTGTCGGTCGGGGTTGGCATGGACATATCTGGGTCTCTCCGTTCATGAAGCACTCCAGTCGTCGGAGTGGTGGTCTTGAAGACGGTGTCAAGCTGGGCCAGCCGGCACGAACGCTGGCGTGAGCCAGGCACACGCACCTCGATGTCGGAGCAACGCCCCGCACGTTCGAGGAGGTGACGAACGCGGGACGCCTTGCGTCGTCATGCCGCCGTCCTCCGCGTGGCGCGTCGCAGGTTCGCGTACGCCACGCGACCACGGTCGAGGCGCGCACGCATGTCCCGCAGTTCCTCGAGGGCGGCGCCGTAGCGGCGCTGCGTCGCCTCGTGCTCGCGCCGCTCATTGTGAAGTTGCGTGAGCGCTGCGCGGAGTAGGTCGCGGTACGCGCCGGCTTCGACCGTCAGCGTCAGCACGGCATCCTCGACGGCCGCCGCCAGAAGGTCGGCGGCCGTCGCCCCGTCAAGCGTGGATGCCGGTGGGTTCGTCATACGCGCCCGGATACGTCTGTTGCCGTTGACACATCGGCGATCGCCGCGACGAGGAGATCGTCGAGCGCGAGGGACGCCGTCCGCCAGATGGCCCGCACGTCGTGAGCGGTCACCGGTCCGCCGCGCTGCTGCTCGGCGATGACGGCGTCCAGGTCGGACAGGGCTGCAGTCACGACGCGACGCGCCTCGTGCGTCCGTGGGAGGGCTGGCGGCATGGTCGGGTCCTAGAGGCCTAAGTGGCGCAGCCGCTCAAGCTCTGCGGCGGCGGTCGTCGCGCTGCCAAGGGTGGTGCGCGTGCCGGTGCTCACCGACGTGGTGCCGTACGCCGGATAGGTCACCGGCGAGACGTCGTAGAGCTCCACGCTCCGGACGCAGCGCAGGGGCAATCCGTCTGCCGCCGGCGACTGCTCCCACGTGTCGGCCACGACCCGGAAGCCAAAACTGCTCTGTGTGACGTCACCGCGCGCCACGGAGGTCGCGAGGTCGCGCGCGTACGTGGTGTCGGGCAGGTCGACGTCATACCGCAGGCCACGGGCGTCGACCGAGAGCCGCAACGTGCGCGCCGTTGTGCGGCCCAGCACGAGTGACACGTCATGATTGATGAGGGCCCTGACGTCGTCAGGTCGCGCCAACGCCTGATCGAACGCCCCGCGCGCGATCACTTCCCGGAAGGCACCGCCGACCACGGTTTCGACCCCGAAGACGGCCGCGTAACCACTCAGGGTCGTCGGCGTCACGTCACCCGTGCGACCGTCGCGCACCGCCGCCGTCACCGTCCCGCCCACGCGCTGTTCGCGCATCACGCCACCTGTCCGGTCGCGCGCGTCGAACACCGGGACGCGATCCACGAGTCGAGGTCATCACTGCGCCATGCGGAGGTCTTCGGCGTGAGGCGTACTGGCGCCGGGAACTCTCCCGCCGCGGCGAGCTGGTACACCATCGACCGCGACAGTCCCGTGCGCCGCAGGACGTCAGGGAGCCGCAGGAGAGAAACCGGCAACGTGCATGCAGGCGTGTCCATGCACGTAATCGTGGAGGCAACGGCGCGGCTGCGACAAGGGGTCGGCGCGCGAATGTGTGCGCGAAGTGGTGGTTAGTAAGTGCTTACGTGATTGACCTGCGTCGCGCCGACCGACGTGGAGAGACAAGCCGGAGGCCCCGCTGGCCGTCGCCGCTTCTATCTACGCGGTCGCCGCGCGGGTGGGCCTGCAGCGCGGCCACCTCGTCGAGCACCTCACGCATGGAGTGTTGTTGACGCGAAAGCCGAAGCTGAGGGCCCTCTCGCATAGCTATTCCTCCGTACCCTGGGGGAGGGGGGATCACATCTCTGGACGGCGCCGCCCTCGGTGACCCCGCGGGGTCGACTTCACATGCGCGCGAAATTTGAGAATTCGTGATGCCCGTCCATTCACGTGGGCTCTCGCCGTCGGAGCGCGCCGCGTGGAATGCGCCGGCGGCAACCTCCCACCCGTCGCGAAGACATCCGCGTGCGCCGTGGTGATTCACGTAAGCGTGCGCTAACCACCACTTCGCGCACACATTCGCATGTCGACCCCTTGTTCAGACCCACGCCGCGCCTACACGATAGCGTGCATGGATCAACTTGGAACGCCGCGCCTCCTGACGACGGCCGAGGCGGCGCAGTATCTGCGATGCTCGCCCTGGACGCTGATGGCGTCCCGCACCACCAATCCCCGCTGTGATGGCCCGCCGTGGATCAAGGTCGGTCGCAAGGGCCTGATCTACTACAGCCTGGCTGACCTCACCGCATGGCTCACCGCGCGGCGCGTGTGCTGCGGTAAGGCAACCGCGAGGCGGCGTCCGGCGCGAGCATCGACCCCGAGAGGTCACGTACCGACGCCAAAGGCGTCTGCGATTGCGCGCGGCGCGCCAGCTTGTTGATTCGTAGCGCTGCGCGCTGAGGAGCACATTCATCCTCCCGCCGCAGGCGAGCCGCGTTCGAGACCCACAAACACAACGAGCGACACGGCCATGGCTAGTGGCCGTGTCGCTCCGCCACCAAGCCCACTGGAGGGGCCTCACGATGGCGAGGAAGACACTACCACGTTCCGAACCCAACTCGGTGGCCATCAGACGGCGCGTCAGACTGCAGCCGGACACCGAAGCGCACAGCAGCCGTTTGGCGGCCGAGAACGAGCAATTGCGCGCGCTCCTGCTCGATCACGTGCAGCGCCTGCGTATCTACACGCAGTTCGTGCAGGCACACGCGCGCCTGCACGAGACGTTGGCGCGGGAGCGGGAGGAGACGCAGCGACTCCGGGCCATCGTGACGGACTTCGGGAGCCGCGTGGCATGAGGTCAGAGGTCATCGGCGATCGCCGCGTGATTGAGCACCTCCCTGGGGGCGGGTGGGCCTACGTGTTCGTCGACGAGGGCGTCCGCGTGGAGGCACGCTACCTCCGGTCCGACCATGGCCAGTTGTACGGGGAGGTGGACGTGCGCGCGGACTGGGCTGGGGCGACGCGGCACAAGGGCTCGCTCTCGTGCGCCTATCAAAATCTGCACAGCCTGACCGCTCGCCGCGCGCTGGCCAAGCACTGCGCGGATCGGGCGAAGACCACACCGGAGGCCTACGACTGGTCGGCGGCCATCGAGTCGGCCTGCATCGAGATCATCAGCGCGTCTCGGCATGGCATTGACCGCCCGATCGTTCTCGACGACGCACCGGACGTGGTCGAACGCGACCATGAGGTGTACGGCCTATTGGTGCCGGCCGACGCGACCTCGATGCTCATCGCCAACGGCGACTCACTGAAGTCCATGCTGGCCCTCCTCGTGAGTGGCACGCTGGCGCAGCGCGGCCAGCCGGTGCTGTACCTCGATTGGGAGTGGAGCGCAGACCGCCACCGCCGCAGGAAGCAGCGTCTCTTCGGGCCTGAGCGCCTGGCCGGGCTGCACTACATGCGGTGTCACACCCCCCTGGTCACGGAGGCGGACCGGATTCGACGGTACTGCGACGAGCAGGACATCACCTTCGTGGTGGTCGATAGCGTCGGCTTAGCCTGCGACGGGCCGCTCAAGGACGATGATGTGGCCGTGCGCTTCCACCGTGCGCTCGCGAGTATCCGCCCGGCGCTCTGCGCGGCGCACGTCCCGAAGTCGACCTTTGGCGACGACGGCACCAAACACAGCGTCGTCACGCCGTTCGGGAGCGTGTTCTTTAGCAACCTGGCGCGAATGACCTGGTCCATCAAGAAGCAACCCGGCGCCACCGAGGACGTTGTGACGGTCGGCTGCTTCCCGGCGAAACAGAACGACGGCCGGCGGGCCAAGCCCGTGGGCATTGAGTTCACGTTCCAGGGCGAGCACATCGGCGTGTGCGGCGTTGATCTGGCGACGGTCGATGGCTTGGCGGAGAAGCTTCCGATCGCGGCCCGCCTCGCCGCCGCGCTCCGTTCCGGACCCCTCACCGTCGCGCAACTTGCCGATGAACTCGAGGCGAAGCCCGACACCGTTGAGAAGACCCTGCGTCGCGGAATGGGAACTCGGTTCACCCGTATTGAGGGGAAGACGGCTGGCAGCGTCTTTCATTGGGCCCTCATGGACAGGAGGACAGCATGAGGCAGTCGCATCACCGGACAGTTGTCCCGGACACCGTAGGACATGTCGGATTGACACAACCGTACTCAACCGGACGGAC
>CAYRAE010000028.1:13727-20286 GCA_964422175.1 uncultured Luteitalea sp.
GAAGTGGAGTTTCCATGGGGACGTTCAACGCCACTCACCGCGGGTGTTCTTGCGCGCCTCGCGGATTCCGCGAAGCCATCGGCCGCGGACCGACGCGTATCACCGGTGACGGGCCACGCACGGCCGCGATGGGAGGCGACCGATGAGCGGGTTAGCGGCCAACTTTGACGCCAACTTCGACGCCTTCGTCGGGGAGTTGAACAAGGTCGACATCAAGTTGAAGCAGATGTCGACGGAGCTGGACAAGGGCGCCAATCCCAAGCTCCGGCAGCTGGTCGATAGCCTCAACGGCACCAAGATCGCGCGCAACGCCGCGATCGCGGCCGATGCGGTTTCCCGTATCGGTGGCACGGCGAACCTCACGACCTCGCAACTCACGAAGCTGGCGGCACCGGTGCGCGAGTTCGTGGAGCTCGCCGACAAGCGTGGGCTCGTGGTGGCGGATCGGTTCCGCGAGATCGCCCAGGCGGCCGACCTCGCCGGGCAGAAGATCACGCAGGCCGGGAAGGCGTCGCCGGCCGCGACCTCCGGGGGCGGGCTGCTCGGGTCCGCGGGGTCCTCACTGCTCACCGGGCTCGGTCTCGGCACCGGTGCGGGGGCGGGGCTCGCGGCGTTCACCGCCATCAAGGCGCAGCTCACAGACATCGGCCAGGCGGCGGCGGCCCTCGGTCCTGTGCGTCAGGGCTTCGAGCGGCTGGCTGGCGGGGCTGACGCCGCGAATGTCAGCCTCACGCGTATGCGTGCGGCGACCCGCGGCATGGTGGACGACCTGTCCCTCATCACGGCGAGCAACCGGGGCGACATCCTCGGCCTCACCCAAATGGGCGTCGACATGGCCGACCTGGCCGCGGTCGCCACGACGCTGGGTCGGGCGGTCGGGAGTGACGCCACCAAGTCGGTCGACGACCTGACCGTGGCCCTCGCGCGCCAGTCCCCGTTGATGCTCGACAACCTGGGCATCAAGCTTTCGCTGACCGACGCCAACGAGCGATACGCCAAGTCCATCGGTACCACCGTGGACAAACTCAACGACGAACAGAAGGCCTTCGCGTTTACCACGGAGGGGATGAAGGCCGCGCACGCGGCCGCCGCTACGGTAGGCAAGGACCTGACCTCCGCGGAACAGTGGACGGCCGTGCGGACGCAGCTGCAGGGCATCGCCACCGACTTCGGGGACATCCTGCTGCAAATCCAGCCCGTCACGGACGCCATCGGCACGGTGGCCGAACTGCTGCGGACGATCCGTGGTGCGGGTATCGGGGACACGGTGCGCGTCGCGGGCGCCGAAGCCTCGCGCGCCCTCGGTGATGCCTACGGGTCGCTGGGGTGGATGCGCTACACGCCGATGGGGCTCGCACTCGGCGCGAGCGTCTCAAGCGTGCAAGGGCTGCTGCCGAAGGCTGGCGCGGGGGACATCGACTCGGTGTTGCGCGCGTCGCTCGGCGGTGGGCCGGCGAGTGGGACTCGTGCAGGTCGTGCCAGCGGCACCAGCACCACGAAGGCCGACGCCAAGGCTGACGCCGAGCGCGCCAAGCGCCTCCAAGAAGAGGCCAAGCTCCTGGGCACGGACCTCGTCCTCGCGGGCACCAAAGCGGCGACGACGTATCTGAAGCTCGAAGCGGCCGGCAAGCGGATGACGTCGGTCGCCACCGTGAAGCTCGTCGCGGATCTGGTCGCCGCGAAGAAGGCAGCCGAGGAAACCGGGCTCGCCACCGGCAAGATCGAGAAAGCGTTAGCATCCACTGTCGCATCACCGGCCTACAAGACGTTCATTGCTGACATGTCCGGTAAGATGTTCCTCACGTATGGGACGCCGGACCTCACGAAACTCAAGGACATCGGCCTTCGTGGGAACAAGCTCACCAACGCCCTGTTCGGCACGCTGAAGTCCACGGACTGGATCACATCGACCAACTACGACTTTGGCATCACGGACCTGGACGGCATCGTTCCGAAGCTGCGCGACGGGTCCACCGAACTCGCTAAGATGCAGCAGAGCACGGCGAAATGGAAGGTCGATCTGTCCGGCGTCCTGCAGACGTTCAGTCAGTTGGCGCAGGTGAGTGGCGGCCTCGAGCAGACCGTCAAGGGCATCGCGAGTGTCACCGGTGGGATCGCCCTCGGCGAGTCGATCAGCGCCGCGCTGCAGGTGCAGCAGCGCGACGCGCAGGGCAATCTGCGGTTCGACTCGTCGGGTAATCCGATCATGGGCGACAGCCGCCTCGGGCGGCTCGCCGGCATCGGGATGGCGTCGGCGTCGACGGGGTTGCAGCTCGGGAGCCTCACCGACAACCGCGCGGCCGGCGCCGCGCTGGGGGCCGTCGGTGGCGGTGTGAGCGCGGGTATCACCGCCGGGGCCGCGTGGGGCGCGAAGGCCGGCTGGTACGGCGCGGCCACGGGGGCGGCGATCGGCGCGTTGGGTGGGTTGTACTCCGCGTCGAAGAACAAGCAGGCCCAGTACGCCGCGAAGGACGCCGGCATGGCGCAGATCCTCGGCCAGTACGGCGGCGATCTACAGAACCTCCTCGGTGAGATGGCGGGCCTGCGGCAGGGGGGCTTCACGACGATGTCCGGCCAGTCGTTCCTGAGCGGGTGGTTCGGCGACCCGAAGGCCTTCACGAAGGTGACGACGGAGTTGACGAATGCGCTCGCGAAGGAAGACGCGGCCGTCACGAAGCTCGGCACGTCGTTGGCGTCGACGGCGCAGGCGCAGGGCGTCCTGACGCGCGAGCAGATGGCCTCACTCGCCGCCACGCGCAGCGGAAACACGGCGGCGTCGCAACAGGCGCTGGACTTCATCTCCGGGCAGCGAGACTTCGGGACGCGCGGGTCGCTCACCGCAGCATCAGGCCTCCTCGGCCTGGCCAACGAGGCGGCGGCGAAGGTCGCCAAGGCCGGAGGTGACGAGGCGGCACAAGCCTTGGCACGCCGGCAGGCCGTGTCTGGACTCGACGCGAGCAGCCAGGCGACGGGCGCGGCCCTGATGGCGTCCTACTTCACCCAGCAGAAGGACGGTGTGTCGGCGCTCGACCTCCTGCGCGGCGATCTCGGGACGTCACTGTCGGGACTCGCGGGGCTCGGTGTCGGCGGCGCCGGCGTGGCGCATCTCGGCAAGCTCGCCGGCATCGCGAGTGGCGAGGGCACCGGCCAGTTGGTCAGCCTTGGCTCGGGCCTCGGCGCGGCGCTCACCGGCTATCTCAACGCCGGCATGCTCGGCGGGGAGGGTGGCGGGCAGTTGTTCGCGGATCTGACGGCGGGCATCACTGAGTCCATCACGGCGCTGAAGGGGCTCGTCGGTGATGATGCGGCCTCGTTCTTCACCTCGTCGCTGCAGAGCGTGTGGCAGGCGCAGCAGGACTTCGCGTTCGACGTCGACGATGCCACGCAGGCACTGCTGGATCAGGCGCTCGAGGCCGGCCAGATTGGGGACCACATGCGGCCGGCCGAGGACCGCATGGTCGTGGCGGTGGAGACGATGTCGAAGGGCTTCACGACGTTCCTCGCCGACCTCCCCAGCACGATGGCCGCCGCGTGGGCCGGCCTTCCGGAGTCCACGTTGCCGCCGCCCTCGGTGGACACGTCGACCGGCGCCGGCAGCGGCGAGACGAAGACGGTCCGCGTCGAAGTGCCGCAGCGGGATTACGGCGTCTACATCGACGGCCGCGAGGTCGGTGCCGCGGTGCTGCGCCATCTCGGCGACGTCCTCACGTTCGAGGGGGCGACGTAGTGGCGCTTGCGTTGCGCGCGCGCTGTCACCGCGCCGGGGGAGGGGGGATCACATCTCTGGGCGGCGCCACCCTCGGTGACCCCGCGAGGCTCTCCTCGTGCGCCCGCGAAATCAAAAGGTTCCTGATGCCCGGTCCGGGCGAAAGTGATGAAAAACGGCCGGAAAGAATCAAACCGTAATCAAAGAAATCAAAGAGGATGAGGGGCCCGCGTGCCGAGCGCATCGCGCACCGTGGTGATCGGGCACTGCGCGACCACCAAGGAGGCGTGAAGCGCAGCCCCCCTTGGCTCATCGCTGACCGCCCTCAGACCTCGGATGACGCCACGAGCCTGGGACCGCTCGGCCGTCCGTACAGTACGCCCGACTCGTGGGCGCCTCGAGCGAACTCCAACCGGTCGCCGTTCTGCAAGACCAACGTCGCCGCGTGTTGGTCGCGCCAAAACTGCGCCAGTGCGCTGTGGTCGTCGTGGCGCACCGTGATCTCTACCTGCCGCCCCGTCGTCTGCACGTGGTATGTCACGTCGTCGAGCTGCCGTCCGTCGCTCAGTTCCAGCGTCCCGACGCCTTCCTCATGCCCCGTTGCCGTATCGTGCATCATCAGCCTCCTTACGTAAGCAACCAGTCACGCCTTCGCTGTCAACATGGTACGCCTCAGGCGAAGGCGGCGCACGACGAGGTGCTGTCGGCGGTGTACCGCGCAGGCCGACGCGCTGGTGATCGAGGCGCAGGCGAAGCGGCGGCTGGCCGACGAGTACGACGCGGCGCAGGAGCGAGGCGAAGTGGCGAGCAAGGGCGGGAACTACGGCAACCAGCACGCTGCCTACGTTGTAGATGAAAACGTAGCCACCGCTGCCGACCTCGGCCTGAACCGGAACGCCATCTACGACGCGCGCGTCATCCGCGACGCCGAAGCCAACGACCCCGGCATCGTCGCGCGCACGGTGGCGGCGGCGGTTGAACGCGGCGAAGCCCCGACGCGTCAGCCTCCGTGCTGCCAACAGTAGTTCGACCCGGCTCGCGCTGTGCGCTTGCACTGCGTGCCGGCTTTCGTCGTGGCCTGACAGCGCGTCGACGTGGCTTGGCGTGCGGGCGTGGAGGTCGATGATGGCGTCGAGACGAGGGCGCGCGGCGTCGTGCTTGTAGCGGGTAGACCGGCTGGCCCTGTCGCCAACGGGGTCGCCCCAGCCAGGACCGGAATCCCGTGCCCGCTGGTCAGTGGCACGACGCGCTGCGTGGTGCTGTCGTACCAGCCGGCGATCACCACGTGCGTCGGACTGGCCTGCGCGTGGGTGGGTGTCGCGATGGGCGCGGACACGGCACAGAGGTACACGAGCGCCAACGCGATGAGCGTGAGCACCGTCTTCGTGTAGCGGTCGGTGGTCATGGTCGTCCTCCGGGTGAGGGCTCGGCCCACAGACCGCGCCCGGCCTCACGCGCCTGTCGCTCCAGCGCGCGGTAGGCCTCCATGTAGCGGAACGGATATTTCGTGTACGCGAACCCGTACCCGTGGCGGATGATCTCGGCGTTGACGACGCGACCATCGGCCAGGTGGAGGTACGCGAGCAGGCGACCGTAGCGGTCTCGGATGGTCTGGTCGTACTCGAGGCGCACGTCGCGGCCGAGCGCGAGCCGCGTGAGGTAGTCGGCGGCTTCGCGGGCGAAGGGCTCGACGGCGCGGCGCGGGTGCTTCGACTCAGGCGTGTCGACGCCGATCAGCCGGACGTGCCCAATGCCGGCGAGCACCACCGTGTCGCCGTCAACGATGCGTTCCACGACGCCGGTCGTCGGGAGCGGCCCCTGCACAAGCAGCGTCCACGCCACGAGGGTGGCGACGGCGACGCCCATCAACGCCACCCCTCGCGGGCGAAGACCGCCTGCCAGTCGTGGGCGACGTCTTCCGCGGTGTCTCGACGGCGTTGCACGCGGGTCTGGTGCGTGTGGCCGTCGACCGTCACGCGCACCTCCCAGCTGTCCGGCCGGCGTCGCAATTCGCCGCAGGCGATGTGCCCGCCGCGGCGGGCCTCCCACATGATGGCGACGAGGAGGGAGGGCAGCATCACGGGCCTGGCGCCACGCCACCGCGTCGGCACGGGGCCGGGAAGGACGGCCACCGCTGGCACAGACGCTGAGGCTGGACGAGCGGGCGCATGGTAGCACACCAGCTCAGCCGTGCTACGGCCAACCTTTCGCTGTCTCTTCGTATACTGGGCGCGCGCGCACCGAGGACCGCCGGCCATGTCCCTCACGCCCACCCACCCGGCCTGGACGCCCCTGTACGTGCCGTGGATCTACGTGTCGCCGAGCGGCCGGCAGTGGGTGTACGCGCACGTGCAGCGCGAGCGGGACGGGTACAGCGTCACGGTGTGGCGGCGGCAGGGGCGGTACCGGCGGGAGACGGTCCCCACGCTGGCGGCGGCACGGACGGCGACCGATGCGATGGCGGCGGCGTGCGCGGCGGCCGGCTGGACAGACGTCGCGCGCTACTGCGTGGCTGGCAGGGGCTGGATTGTCCGGCATCGCTACGATGCCCCGAACGTCTCCACGTGACGGGCCGCGATTGATCTGATCATGCGGCAGGTGGCCGGCGAGATCTGTCCGCCCATCCCAGCGGGTCTCGCGCGATGCGCGACGACCAACGGCTTAAAAGGCCGCTGCTCCGTCTGGTGGTGCCGAACCTGCGACCTTGGCTCCGGAGGCCAACGGTCGGGCGGGGACGGTGGCCTGTGCGAGGCGCGCTACGAAGGGGTTGACAGAGTGGTGCTATGTATATACAGTCGTCCCTACCGTGTCACCGAAGCAGCAGACCAACATTCGATTGGAGCCAGAGCACAT
>CAYRAE010000029.1:0-20170 GCA_964422175.1 uncultured Luteitalea sp.
CACGACGGGCAGCTGTTCATCGCCATGGAGTACATCGATGGCGACACGCTGGCCACGCTGATCCGCGACGACGTGCCGTTCTCGGCGATCCGGAAGCTGGACATCATCGACGAGGTCGCCGACGGGCTCGGTTACGCCCATCAGCGGGGAATCGTCCATCGCGACATCAAGCCCGCGAACCTCATGATCACGCGGGCCGGGCTGGTCAAGGTGCTCGATTTCGGCATCGCCCGGGTGTCGCACCGCGAATCGCGGGAATTCGACGCCCCGACGCTGATCGGGACGCCCGCCTACATGGCGCCCGAGCAGCTGGAAGGCGCCGAGGTCGACGCGCGCAGCGACATCTACGCCGTCGGTCTCGTGATGTACGAGCTCTTCTCGGGCTGTCGTGCGTTCGGCGGGTCCACGACGGCAGACGTCCTGCAGAAGGTGCTTGCCGCGCAGCCGACGCCGATTACGCAGCTCGTACCCGGCATCGACAAGGATCTGGCCGGCGTGATCGCCCGCAGCATGGCGCGCCAGCCCGGCGAGCGCTACCAGGATCTGCAGGCGATGCGGAAGGATCTGGCCCGCGCGCGTCGCCGCGCGATGCAGGCCAGCTCCGACGACGTGACGATGGTGGTGACCCTGCCGGTGACGCGCCCGGTGGCCGGGGCCGCCAAGCCCGCGGCGCAGGCCGGTGTCCAGACGCCTCCGCCGGCGCCGGCCATCCGGGCGGTCCATCCGCCGTCGGCCGCGGCACCTCCGCCACCGGCCGCGCCCGTGCCTGCCGTGCAGACCGAAGAGGACATCGCGCTCGCGCACCTGGCCGCGACGTCGCAGGCGCGCCGCGACACGCCATCGCTGGTGCCGTCGATGGACGAGACGGTGATCGCGCCGCTCAAGGCGGTCGCCATGCCGCCCGCACCGACCCGTGCGCCAGCATCTGCCGTACCGCCAGCCGCTGCGCCTCCGATGACGCCGCCGCCGCCTCCTCTGCCGTCGACGCGGGGGAACGACGGACCGCTGCCCGTGGCGCTGCCGCCCATGGCACCGAACGCCGGCGCGCCGGTGAGCAGTGCGGGCAGGACAACAGCCGATTCGTCGGCCATCCACGCCGCCCGCGAACGGGCTGCTGCACCGCCTCGGCCGGCCGTGGCCGCGCCGCCACCGGTGGCCGCCAACACCGCTCCGGCGCCGGCTCCTGCCGCGCGTGCCGGTCTGCCTGTCGCCGTCATCGTCGTGGCGATTCTCGGCGTGCTGGCCATGTGCCTGCTGGTGGCGATGCTCGTCGGACGGGCGCTCGGCCTCGTGTCGATGTCGGGGCTGTTTGCGCGCACCGTGGAGCCGACCGTCTCCGCGGTGGTCGCCGAGGAGGCACGGACCACGGACGCGCCTGTCGTCGACACGACGCCGGCGCGTCAGGAGGAGTCACCGGGAGACCCGCCGCGGGACACGCCTGCGGGTGGCGAGACCGAGGTCGCGCGTGCGCGTGAGACGGAGACGGCGAGGCAGACATCCGTCGTTCCGCCGCGCGAGTCCCGCACGGCCGAAGAGCGCATCCAGCCGCCGGTGACCACCGTCGCCCGGACGGCACCGCCGCGCGACATCGTCCGCGACACGCCGGTGGCGATCAGCGACACGCCGTCTCGCCCACCGGTCGAGTACCGCGAACCGGAACTGCCGCCGGCGCAGGCCGAACCGCCCCAGACCGAAGGCGTGGCGCTGGTGCGGGCGTATGTGGCCGCACGCAATACCGCTCATGCATCGGGCATCCGCCGCGTGTGGCCGGCCGTCGACGACGGGCACCTGCGCCGCGTGACCAGCTCGTTCTCCGCACCGCTGACGCTGTCGACCTGCCGCGTGACCCTGATCGATGGCAGTCACGCCACGGCGTCCTGCCAGCTCGCACAGGCGGGCACCACCGGGGCCTACGCGCCGGATCAGAACCTCTCGATTCGACGGACTTTCGTGTTCGATCTGGGGCGACAAGGGCGGGGCTGGGTGATCACCGGGGTGCGGGAGTAATTGGTGAGACAGGCGCCGTACACATTTGTAGCTGGACAGTAGGACGCAACTGCATATGATCCGCGTCAGTCGAGCAGAGTCCGAACCCGTGATGAACCACCGCTGCAGAACGACGCGCGTGTCAGCCGGGCGCAGGAGCGGGCAGGTCGCCGTGGAGTGGCTGATGGTGGCCGGCATCCTCACGGCGGTGGCCATCCTCCTGACGGGCATGTTCGAGCCGGTCCTGGTGTCTGCCGTCAGGATGTTGGCGCGCGCCGTGCGCACGGTGGGGCTGTGACCCTTCGACGGCGTTCAGGGCGGGTCCGGGAGCGGGAGGGTGAACGCGGGCAGACGGCCAACGAGTACCTGATGATCGCGGGCCTGATGACGGCGATGCTGATCGTCCTGTCCTCGATCATCATCCCGACGATGAAGCTGGTCGGCGTGCGGGTGGTCAAGCACATGGTGCTGCACCTGTCGAGCCCGCCACGCGATGAAGCTGCCCCTCCGGCGAAGTGTCCGGAGTTCGTTGAGCCCGAAGAAGACGTTGAATGTCACTAGTGGCCCGAGTGAGGGCCGGGGAGAACGCACCTATGGAACCGACCACGACGAGCAGCGGCATGATCAGGACGATTCGACGCAACATCAGCGCGCGGCGCCTGCGCCGCGAGGAAGGCCAGACGCCGACCGAGTACCTGATGATCGTCGGCATCATGGCGGCGGTGATTCTCATCGCCTTCATCTTCTTCTTCTGGGACACGGTGAAGCCGGCGGCTTCGAGCTGGTCCGAGAAGGCGGCTGACGCGGTCGGCGCCTCGAAGGACAAGAAGTCCACAGTCGACCAGTAGCCGGACGTTCCGATCTGACGTCCGTGCGTGCTCCTCACCGGCCGGCCGCGCGCGCTTCGGCGCGTCGCGGCCAGGCCACGCTCGAGGCCATGATGATGATGGGGTTCCTCCTCCTCATGATCTTCGGCCTCATGCACCTCGTGATGTTCGCCATCACGCGGTACATGCTGAACTATGCCGCGTTTGCCGCCTCGCGTGCGGCAGTCGTCGGCAACAATCCGCAGCTGGCGGCGCAGGCCGTGATGGACAACCTGAACTGGTTTGCGACCGACGGCGGTGAACAAGAGGTGCAGGTCCAGTACACCGTCAAGGGATTCACGACCGGATACGAAGTGCGCACGCGCGTGCCGTTCGGATTGCCGATCTACGAATTGATCGACAGCGGCGGGATCGAGTTGGTGGCCTTCGCGCCGGCCAACAACCAGAGCGACGTGCCGAGTGGTGGCGACAATGACTAGCGAGCGTGGGCAGTCCACGCCTTTCTTCCTGTGCTTCCTCGTGCTGATGACGGTGATGGTCGGCACGATGGTCAACGTCGGTCAGGCGATCAACCGCCGTATGGGCCTGCAGGTCCTGGCTGACGCGGGTGCGTGGACGGGCGCCACCAACATGGCGATCGCCCTGAACGGCTTGGCTGAGGTCAACGGCTGGCGGCACGACATCGAACCCGTGGCGAGCATCGGCGTGCCTGTCGCGGGGTTCTTCGGCCTCGATGGCGTCATGAAGACCATCTTCGAGGTCGGCACCACCATCATCAACTTCGTCGACATGGGGATTCAGATCGGCTACACGAAGATCCCCTACGACGAGGCCGCGCGCGTCACCTACTACAACGCGCACGACATGTTCCCCGGCGAGCAGCTGGAGTGGTTCGAAGGCTATCGGCTGGGATTCCTCTCGAGCGGCTCGGATACGGTGAGCGACGAGGTGCCCTTCACCAAGTCGCGTCCCACGGTCTGCACCGAACAGCCCTTCCTCGACAGCACCTTCTTCCTGCTCCCGTGCGTGGTCGACGAGGAGCCGATCGAGAACACGGTGTACTACGTCGTGCCGTGCTTCCCGTTCGGGTACTGCCCCGCGTCGTACTCGTACGTGAAGTGGTACAGGAAGTCCGACGAGACCATCTCCTTCGTGTGGGTGGTCAGGGCGCCCGAGACACGGGCGATCTTCAATCCGTTCGACGTCTTCGGCGACGACGCCATTCCCGCGATGACGGCGGCCGCGCACGCCAAGCCTGTCGGCGGGGAGATCGAGAATTCCAAGGACGAGTACCGCGTGAAGATGGAGCCGCTGACGTCGGCGGCCATGTACTTCGCGCCGATGGCTGCGCTCAACAGCGCGGCGTACGACGACATCTTCGAGAAGTGGCGCCGCATTGCGTACTGACCATCTCACCTCGCGCGCCGGCCAGGCCACCATCGAGACGATGCTCATCGCCTCGCTGGCGGCGGTGTTCCTCGCCGTCACGTTCCAGCTCTATCTCACGAACCGCAGCGTGAGCCGCACGATTCAGGAAGTCCACGGCAAGATGCTCAGCGGGTTCTGGCAGTACAACAACAAGAGCACCAAGTACGACGCCGAGACGGTGAAGGTGATCTGGGCGGCCAACCACGGCGTGCCCTCGGCCAGTTCCTTGCCGCGCGTGGGCCTGCTCCAGGGCGATCTCGACGAGGACCTGCGCATCTACAGCGACTGGGTGGAGCAGCACGGCGACCCCGACGGCAACTGCATGCCGTCGAGCCCGCCCTGCAAGCGCACCAAGGCGGGCGGCGGGCTCAACGCCGGCGATCCGTGGGATCTGGCGTTCTCGGGCATCGAGGAGCTCGGCTCGGGCGACTACTTCGGCTGGCTCATGTACAACGGCGAGGCGGCGGCCCTCGACATCACGGGCCTGAAGGGCACGCTCCAGGACGCCCAGAGTGCCGTGCAGACGCTCAACAAGATCCAGGACTGCATGGACGACTTCGTGGGATGCGCGATGTCCTGCGTGTTCGGCAACTGCCCGTGGGACGACTGAGGCCGGCGTCCGCCCGTTCGGTCGACGGCTTCCAACCTGTTCTCTGAATCGATACTCCCTATGTCCGGTCGCGCGAAACTCCTCCTCTCCCTGGTGCTCGGCCTGCTGGCCGTGTTCCTCGTCTACGTCTACGTCCGCGGCCTCGAACGCCAGTTGTACGAGGAAGTCGACATGCAGAACGTGGTGGTGACGCGTGCGGCGATCGCCGCCGGCACCGCCATCGACCAGGGCGCGATCCAGCGCATCGCCGTGCCGCGCAAGTACCGCCAGCCGCAGACCTTCCCGACCATCGAGGAAGTCGCCGGGCGCGTGGCGGTGGTGCCCATCGCTGCCGGCACGCAGGTGAGCGGCAGCATGCTGGCCGACGCGGGCGCCGAGGCACTCTCCTTCGAAGTGCCGCGCGGGCGCCGCGCCGTCGCCATCACGGTGACCGACGACACGGGAGTCGGCGGCCTGATCAGGCCGGGCAACTTCGTCGACATCCTCGGCACGTTCGAGTTCGGGCGGCCCACGGGCACGCAGAACGGGCGCGTGGTCTACGCCGACGAGCGGACCGAAGTGCGGACGATGCTCCAGAACGTGTTCGTCGTCGCGGTCAACAAGGAGCTGCGCCGCGAGCGCGTGCAGAACGAGACGGCCGCGTCGGGCGGCACGGCGCAGCCGCCGCAGCGCGAACGTACGCTGCGGACCGTGACGCTGCTCGTGGAGCCGAAGGTCGTGCAGGAACTGATCCTCGCCCAGAACGTCGGCGACCTCACGCTCTCGCTGCGGTCCTCGCTCGACGACACCGTGGTGGAACTGCCGTTCCTCGATCCGCTGGGCCTGCTGAAGGTCCCGATCCCCGTCAAGCCCAAGCCCAAGCCGATCCAGTCGTTCCGCGACGTCGGCCGCGGTCTCTTCTAGGAGGAGGCACGATGTTCTTCCCTCTCGCACTCCGGGTGGTGCCCGTCGTCCTGGTCGCGTTGACCCTGCTGGTCCTGCCTGGTCGGGTCTCGGCGCAGGTCACGCAGGAGGAGCTGACGATCTACGTCAACGAGGTCACGACGTGGTCGCCCGGGTATGCGATGGGCGACATCGTGCTCGGGTCGCCGGCCACGGCCGGCTACGAGCCCGTCACGGGCCGCAAGGAGCTGATGCTGCGCGGCAAGAAGCCGGGCCGCACCACGCTCAACGTGTGGGATCAGAAGAAGGTGTTGCGTCACGAGATCACGCTCATCGTGACCACGCGCGACGCGCTCACGCGTGAAGCGGATCTCAAGCGCCTGCTCGCGCCGTATCCCAACGTCGAGATATCCACCCTGGCGGGCGAGATGCTGCTCACGGGCACGGTCGCCAGCCAGGACGAGCTCAACGCCGTCACGAACCTGGCGCGCGTGGCGAAGGTCCAGTCGACGGTCCGCCTCGTGGCGCCCGTGACACGGCCCATGTATGGCACCGGCCCGGTTGCCTCCACGGGGCCGGGACCCGTTGGCACCACGGCGGGACCCGACGCGCCGCAGTTCACGGCGGTGGAATACGAGCTCGAGCTCTTCGAGGCCAGCGTGCAGTTCAAGACGGGCGGGTACGGCAGCGGCGTCGAGCCCTCTGGGCGCAGCCTGTACAAGGGCAGTGTGTCGGCGCCGATCGGCGGCGAGGGCGAGATCTTCATCGGCGGCCAGGCCATGGATCCGAAGCAGAAGAACGCCAAGGAGATGAAGGACACCGGGATCCGTCTGACCGTCCGCCCGAGTCCGAGTTCGCGCGGCGGGCTGGTGACGGCCGTCGAGGTCGAGACGAACGTGCCGCTCGAATACAACCTCTACGACCCCGACGTGTGGCGTCGGTCGCGCTACTCGTTCACCACCACCGAGGGCATCCCGTTCGCCGTGTCGGGCAACGACCTGCTCGCGGCACCCGGGATCGCGGGGGGCATGAGCGCGATGGGCAAGGCCACGCGCGGCGCGCAGGCGGCCAACAGCGTGCCCGGGGCGCGCGGCACCGGACTGCAGTACGTGCCCGTGTTCGGCAGCCTCTTCGGGTCGAGGAACTACAAGACCAAGAAGACGCAGATCCTCGTCGTCTTCCGACCCGCGCTCGTCGCGGCGACGCAGCCCTGAGCGCATGGCTCGACTGAAAGTCATCGGCGTCACGTCGGGGTCCGGCGGTGCAGGCAAGACGTTTGTCGCGACGAACCTCGCGGTCGGCATCCTCCAGCAGGTGCGTGGCGGCGTGCTGTTCCTCGACGCGTCGGGCCCGTGCCCCGGTGACGGCTGCGCGAAGATGGGGCTGCCGCGCAACAAGAGCGTCAGCGACCTGCTGCCGCTCCTCGAGCGCCTCACGCCGGAGTTCCTGACGTCGTACCTGATGTCCGCGCCGTCTGGCGTGCCGTGCCTCTCGCTGGTCAACGACGTCGTCCAGGCCAACGCGCTGAACCGCGGCGTGCTCGAGCAGGTGTTCAAGGTGCTCGATCAGGCGTTCGACTACCTGGTGATGGACTTGTCGTGGCTGACGGGCGACATCGGAGCGTTCCTCATCGATCGCACCGACCAGGTGTGCATCGTCGTCGATCCGATGCCGCAGGGCGTGGCACGGGCCGGTCACCTGCTGGGGCTGCTGCGCGGCGCGCAGGTCCCCCTCACCGCGCTGGCGATCTGCGTGAACCGCACCACCGAGGCGTACACCGGCAGCGCGGCGGGCCATCTGGGGCCGCCGGTCCTCATGTATCTGGCCGACAAGCCCGACGTCGTGACGTGGGCCGAGACCAAAGGGCGCACGCTCCTCGAACTGCGTCCCGACGATGACCTCTCGGCGGGGTTCGCCGACCTGTCGCGCGCGTTCATCCAGCGCGCGTTCAGGCATCGTGCCGAAGCCCCGCGCGAAGGACACGCCACCGTGCCGTCCGACGTGCGCCGCGATCTCAAGCTGCGCATCCTGCGCCGGTTGATCGAGGAGATCGATCTCCGCAAGGGCGACCTCGGCTACCTGCACGATCCCGTCAAGCGGCAGGAGATGCACGTGCGCGTCGAGGGCAAGCTCGTCGCCCTCGTGCAGGAGGAAGCCGTGGAGGCGGGGCGGCAGGATCGCCGTCAGCTCGTGAAGGAGCTGATGGACGAAGCGCTCGGCCTCGGTCCGCTCGAGGATCTGCTCGAGGACCCGGCGGTGACCGAAATCATGGTCAACCGGATCGATCAGGTGTACGTGGAGCGGAAGGGCCAGCTCACGCTCAGCAACGTGAGCTTCCTCAGCAACGATCAGCTGCGCGGCATCATCGAGCGCATCGTCGCGCCTCTCGGCCGGCGCATCGACGAGAAGGTGCCGATGGTCGACGCGCGCCTGCGCGACGGCAGCCGCGTCAACGCGATCATCCCGCCGCTCGCGCTGCGCGGGCCGGCGATCACGATCCGCAAGTTCTCGAAGAAGCTGCTCGGCATCCCGGATCTCATCGGATTCGGATCGATGACCGAACAGATTGCGACGTTCCTCGGGGCGGCCGTCCACGCGCGCCAGAACATCGTCATCTCGGGCGGCACAGGGTCGGGCAAGACCACGCTCCTCAACGTGCTCTCGTCGTTCATCCCCGACGATGAGCGCATCGTGACGATCGAGGACGCCGCCGAACTGCAGCTGCCGCAGGAACATGTCGTGTCGCTCGAATCGCGGCCGCCGAACATCGAAGGCGAAGGCGCGATCACCATCCGCGATCTCGTGCGCAACTCGCTGCGCATGCGCCCCGATCGCATCGTGGTCGGCGAGTGTCGTGGCGGTGAGGCGCTGGACATGCTTCAGGCGATGAACACGGGGCACGACGGATCGCTCACCACGCTGCACGCCAACACGCCGGTCGACGCGCTCAGTCGTCTGGAGACGCTGGCGTTGATGTCGGGCCTCGACCTGCCGGCGCGCGCGATTCGCGATCAGATCGCATCGGCGGTGCAGCTCGTGGTGCAGCAGTCGCGCATGCAGGACGGCAGCCGGCGCATCACGTACGTCACGGAGATCTGCGGCCAGGAAGGCAACGAGTTCGTGACGCGCGACGTGTTCCGATTCGAGCAGACGGGCATGACGCCCGACGGCAAGGCGACGGGCCAGTTCCGGCCCACGGGGCACGTGCCGGCGTTCGTGAAGAACCTTCCCAACTTCGGTATCCAGGTTCCGGAGGAGATCTTCCTCCACCAGACGCTATGACCTCCACCATGCTGCTGTTGAAGATCGGAGGCCTCGGCGTACTGCTCGCCGCCACGGCGTTGTTCGTGAGCGGCGGCGGCGAGGCCGTCGGCGGGTGGTGGCGCCGCCACACGCGCACGTACGGCGGATGGATCGTCGACGAGTTCGACGCGATGTTCGAGGCGATCACCATCGAACGCGCGCAGTTCTTCATCACCGCGATGACGGTCGGCGGCGCGCTCGTCGGTTTCCTGCTCGGCAACATGCTGGCGAGCCGGATCTTCTTCGCGCTGTTCCTCGGCCTGCTGGGCTACTTCGTCCCGCGCGTCTTCGTGCTGTGGCGGCGGCGCGCGCGGATCGACAAGATCGACGATCAGCTCGTCGACGCGCTGCGGTTGATGTCCAACGGCCTCAAGGCCGGACTCAGCCTGCAGCAGGCGCTCGAACTCGCCGTGCGCGAGACCAAGCCGCCGATCGCCGACGAGCTCGCGCGCGTCGTGAAGGAGATCCACCTCGGGCGGTTCATGGACGATGCGCTGCGCCGGTTCGCCGAGCGCGTGCCGCTCGAAGACGCGCGCATCATGGTCGATTCGATCCTGACGCTGCGCGAGACGGGCGGCAATCTGAGCGAGACGTTCGACGTCGTGGCCAACACGATCGTCGAGCGCAAGAAGGTGTCGGGCAAGATCAAGGCGATGACCGCCCAGGGCATGACGCAGGGCTTCATCATGTGCCTCATGCCTCCGGGCATGCTGATGCTGTTCTCGTTCATCGATCCGACGTACACCGCCCCGCTGTTCAACACATTCCTCGGCTGGATCATCCTCGCCATCATCACGGCCCTCGACCTGATGGGCCTCTGGCTGATGATCAAGCTGGTGCAGATTGACGTATGACCGGCAACCGGCAACCGGCAACCGGCAACCGGATTCAACCGGTAGGGCCGGCCCTCCGGGCCCGGCCGCTATTGTTCGAGGCTTCGAAGGCCCAAGGCGCAGGGCCCAGGGCCCGATGGTCCGGTCGGCGTGGGCAGACGACGACGGAGTACCTGATGATCGCCGGGATCATGACGGCGATCGGAATCATCGTGTTGTTGTGGATGTTCGAGCCGTGGCGCGAGACGGTGGAAGACGTGGCCGATTGCGTGCGGACCGACGACTGCGACGCGGTGGGAGCCCAGTAGGAGCGAGGCACTGATGCTGATCCTGACGTTGGGGCTGGCCCTGATTTGTGCGTTCGCGGCGGTGTGGCTGCTCGTGGGCAGCACCGGCAGCGGACAGCGGGCCCGTGATGGCGGACCGCCGAAGGGCGACGTCCCCGAGGGCGCGCCGGCCTCGGTGAAGGTCTTCTTCCCGCTGATCGCCGCGTTCGCCGGCCCCGCCAAGGCCATCAAGTGGCCCAGCTATCGCGAGCGATCCGCCGTGGCCATCGCGCGATCGGGCTGGGGCGACACGTTCACGCTCAATCACCTGATCGGCATGAAGATCCTCATGGCGATCGTCGTGCCCGTCGGCTGCGCGATCCTGTTCGCCCCCGTGCGCAACCCGGCCATCTTCCTCCTGACCGGCGCGCTGGGTTTCCTCATCCCCGACGTGATGCTGAACAGCAGCCGCAAGGCGCGCGAACAGGCGATCATCAGGAGCCTGCCGAGCGCCGTCGACGTGCTCTCCCTGTCTGTCGAAGCCGGCCTCGAGTTCCTCATCGCGCTCGAGCGCCTGGTGAAGCGCGGACTGTCAGGGCCGCTGCGCGACGAACTGACGGCCGTCCTCAACGACATCCGCCTCGGCACCACGCGATCGGAGGCGCTGCGCGCGATGGCCGCGCGGCTCGAGATTCCGTCGCTCTCGGCGTTCGTATCCACACTCGTCCAGGCCGATCTCCTCGGTGCGTCGATCGGCGAGGTGCTGAAGTCGCAGGCGTCCTTCCTGCGCACGGAGCGCTTCCAGCGCGCGGAGAAGCTCGGCGCGCAGGCCACGCAGAAGATCATCTTCCCGATGCTCCTGTTCATCTTCCCGGCGGTGCTGCTGGTGGTCATCGCGCCCATCGCCCTCAAGTTCATCTACCAGGATTTCTGAGGACTCCCGTGCGCACGCGTCGTCTGATCGTCGTCACGCCCGAGGGCGAGCGCGAACTGCTGTTCATCGGCCGGCTCTCGGTGGGCCGTGCCCCCGAGTGCGACATCAGCCTCGCCGACACGAAGATCTCGCGGCGGCACGCCGAATTCGACGCCACGGGCGACATGCCCCGCGTCACTGATCTCGGCAGCCGGAACGGCATCCTCGTGAATGGCCGGAAACTCGGTGCGGCCGATCTCCAGCCCGGTGACGTGGTCACCGTCGGCGACGCGCAGATCCGCTTCGAAGAGCAGGTGACGGCCACCGTCGATCGCCCGGCGTCGCCGGGTACCGATGACAGGACGGCGGTCATCGTCCCGGGCAACATCGGGATTGCCGCCGCCGCACCAGCGGCCCCCGCGCCGGGAGACACGTCGGACAGGACCACGGTGCTGTCGGCGCCGCCGCAGCAGGCACCTGCGCCACCCGCCGCTGCGCCGCCGGCGTACGCTCCGCCGCCACAGCTGGCGCCGCCACCCGCCGCTCCGCCGGCAGTCGTGGCTGCGCCGCCGCCCGTTGCTGCCAGGGCACCCCACGCGACGAGCCCGGCACCCGTCCCCGTGCCGGCGGCCAACGCCCCCGCGTCGCCCGCCGTGTCCGCGGCAGCGGGATCGACTGTTGCCTCACCGCGTTTCTCGTGGGGTGGCTTCGTCACGCTCGCGGCGGTCGCGCTCGGCGGGCTGGCGGTGCTGCTCGGCGCGCTGCCCCTGGTGTCTTCGTCGAGCAGCACGATCGACGCGCTCGCGCAGCGGCAGGCACGCACGCTCGTCGGATGGCTGGCCGCCGGCGTCGATCCCGCCCGCGCCACGATCGTCGATTCCGCGGTGATGGAGGCGGTGCAGGCGCAGCCGGGTGTCGAGCGCGCCATGGTGCTCGAGCGCGCCACGGGCGTCGCGGTGGCGCCCTCGTCGGTGGCCACGCGGACGTTCACGGAACTTCCGGGCGTGGGAACGGGCTGGCGCGACGTGACGGCGCCGCGCGTAGACCGCGTCGACGGCTACGCCGATGCGTACGCACCAGCGGGTGGCGGGATGTACGTCGCGTGGGTGCGGTACTCGCGACCCTCCGCGCAGGATGCCGGACTGGCCATCATCGTGGCGCTGCTCGCCACGCTGGTGCTGGCCGTCGTCGCGGCGATGCTGATCAAGCGCCAGACGCGCGCGACGCTGCAGCACTTCACGCGCCAGGTCGAACTGGCGGTGTCCGGCGCGTCGACGAAGGTGATGCAGGGTAACCTCATCCCGGGGCTCGAGCGCCTGCCGGGCGTGGTGGCGTACCTGCTCGAACGGCGTGAGGGCATGGCGGCGGCAGGTCTCGCGGCCGACGCCGGGTTCGCCGACGTCTACGCCGCGCCCGTGCTCGTCGATCCCGGCCCGCCCTGGCTCGAGGTGACGCCGTCGCTGACGGTGGCGGCCGCGAGTGCCCACGGTCCCGCGGGCGCTGGCGCCGGCGGGTGGGCGTCGGCCGAAGGCAGGCATCTGCTCGACGTGCTCGATGGGCCGCTGCGCAACGCCGTCGTGCAGGGGCTTGGCTCGCTCGGCATGCCGGCGGGATCCGAGGTGTCGATCCCCCTCGACGGCGCCGCGCCCATCTCGCTCCGACGCGACGCGTCGGGGCACGTGCGCGTGACACTCACAGCGCGATGAGGTAGAGAGAGACCCGATGGCTTCCCACGATCGTTCTGCGTCCCGGCTCGTCGTGCAGCGCCCCGATGGAGAGGAACTCGTCTATGCGCTCGAGCCCGGGCGTTCGATCACGCTGGGGCGCGACGCCGGCAACACCATCGTGCTCGCGTCGCACTTCGTGTCCAAGCGCCACGCGCTCGTCTCGTGGTCGCCGCGCGGTGTCCGGATCGAAGATCAGGACAGCGCCAACGGGCTCACGGTGAACGGCCTCACCGTCCACGCGGCGCAGTTGTCGGCTGGCGACGTCATCCAGATCGGCGATCAGCGCATCGTCTTCGAGGTGGAAGGGCACGAGTCGACGACGCCGACGATGCCGGGACAGGCGCCGGCCAGGCCGGTCAACAAGGGCCTGCGGCTGGCGTTGACCGGCATGCTCACGCTGCTCGTGATGGTCGCGGCCCTCGGCGTCGTCTACAAGGTCTACGTGGCGCCGAAGCAGCAGGCCGCGATGGCGTCGACGGCGGTGGCCGTGGATCCGTCGCTGCCGGCCGACACCGCCATCACGCCGTTCGATTCGCCGCAGGCGCAGGCGATCGAGCAGCAGGCGCTCGCGGCCAAGGACAAGCCTGTCGAGTGGCTGTACGACGAGGGGAGCCTCGCGTATCGCAATGGACGGCTGCTCGACGCGTATCGCCTGCTCCATGGCGCACTGTTTCGCGATTCCGGGCACGAGCAGGCGCGTCGTCTCCTGCTTCGCGTGATGGGCGAACGCGATCTGCGGCTGCGAAGCCTGCAGGCGGCCGCCACACGATCCGATGAGGAACTCAAGTTCGAGGAGGCCGCACAACAGTGGGAAGCCGTGCAGGCGCTCACGCTCGAGACCGAGGCCCTGAACACCCGCGCGCGCACGGAAGCCGCGCGCCTGCGCCAGCGCGCCACGCGGTAGCGCGCGGAGAGATATCGAATGCCCAAGGTGATCATCTGGCGCGACGGCGCCATCGAGACGGAGTTCGATCCCGGCCATCGCGACTGGCGGATGGGGCGTTCCGAGACCAACGACATCACGCTGCTGGACCCGAACAAGTCCGTGTCGCGGTTCCACGCCGAACTGCGCGAAGAGAACGGCCGCTGGTTGTTCATCGACCTGAACAGCCAGAACGGCAGCTGGAAGGATGGGCAGCGCGTCAACAGGCTGGTCCTGGAGCACGGGCACGAGGTGCTGTTCGGCGACTACAGACTCGTCTTCCACGAGGACCAGCCTGTCGCGCCGCCACCGCCACCGCCACCGCCGGTTCACGCCGCGGATCACGCACCCGCGCATACGCCGGTTCCGCCGCCGATGCCGTTCCCGCCGGACGTGACGGCGGACGTGTCGGTGACGGCCGAAGTGCCGGCCTCGCCCGATCTCACCCTGTTGATGCCGGGCAAAGTGGAGGCGCCCGTGTCGGGCCCGCCTTCCGCACCGGCGCCTGTCGTGCGCTCGGCGGTCAAGCCGAAGCCGGTGCGCAAAGGCGTCAATCCGATCATCCTGGTGCTGTTCCTCCTCGCGATGATCGGCGCTGTGGCTGCTGCCGCGTGGAAGCTGGTGCTGGACCGTCCCGTCGAGCCGCGCGTGGTCGCCGAGGCGGAGCCCGAGCCGCCGCCTGTCGTCATCCCGCCGCCCGTCCAGGAGCCCCCCGTCGAAGAGCCGCCTGTCGAGGAGCCGCCCGTCGAGGAGCCGCCTCAGCCGCCCATCGAAGAACCGCCTGCGGGCAAGGCGCAGACACCCGGTACCCGCCCGCGCCGGCAGCAGACGACCGAGCCGAAGGACAACCCGGCCGTCGTGTCGCGCTACGAGGACGGTCGTCGCGCGCTCAGCGCGGGTCGCTTCGTCGAGGCCGAACGGGCGTTCCAGGCCGTGCTCTCGCAGGAGCCCGGTTTCCGCGACGCGTCCAGCCTGCTCGCGCAGGCGCGTGCGGGCCAGGCCGCCGCGCGGGAGAAGGCACTCGAGGAGGCCCGCGCGCTCGAGGAGAAGGGCGAGTGGACACGCGCCGTGGCCGCCTACCAGCGGGCCGGCGCCGCCGACGAGGCCGCTGCCGCACGGACCAAGATGGCCGAAGCCGGCGACGATGCCTACCGCAAGGCGCGGCAGTTCGACGCGCGCAACAGGCCCGTCGAGGCGATGGGCTGGTATCAGCGCGCCGTCGAGTGGCTGCCCGACAGTGATGCCCGCAAGGCCACAGCCCAGGAGCGCCTTGCGGCGCTGAAGGGGGGCGGCGAGTGACCGACGCCGAGCTCGACGCCCGGCTCGGCGAACTGCTCGTGTCGTCGCGTGCGCTCGACGCGTCGCGCGTGGAGGCGGCCAGGGTGTACCAGCAGGCCCGCGGCGGCACGCTCGCCGGCGCGGTGTTGTCGCTCACGCTGGCCACCGACAAGGCCGTCCGTCTCCTGCTCGAGGAGATCACCGGCATCAAGACGGTCGACCCGTCGCTGATGACCGTCTATCCGGACTTCCTGGAGCGTGTGAACACGCTCGTGCCGGCCAACGTGTGGCTGGACATGCTGGCGTTCCCGGCGCAGATGGAGGTCAACAGGCTGCACGTCTGCCTGCTGAACCCCACCGACGCGCGCTACCGCCGGAGCCTGGAGTCGCTCTCGGGATGCCAGGTGGTGCCGCTGCTGGCCACCGAGCCCGCCGTGTCGGGCGCGCTCACGAAGCACTATGCGGCGTCCCTGAAGGGACGCACCCTCACGTACATGGGCGAGGCGTCGCTCACGTCGGCGGAAGCCGCGTACAAGGCCGCCATCGAGACGCCGTTCTCGCAGTACGTGGAGGGCGCCGCGGCCTTCGCCAACAGGACGCGCGACACCCTCGGCCAGGGTGAGCAGGGTCTCGAACTGCTGGCGCGCGAGCCGGTGATCATCAGGCTCGTCCACCAGACCATCGCACGCAGCGTGGAAGCCGGATCGAGTGACATCCACGTGGAGCCTGCCGAAGGGCGGCTGCGCGTCCGTGCGCGCGTCGACGGCGCGCTGCGCGTGCTCCACGATCTGCCTCCGTCGGTGATCCAGCCCGTGACGGCGCGCCTCAAGGCGATGGCCGACGTGCCGCTCCAGACGGCAACGGCGCCCATCGACGCGCGCATCGGCTACGACCTCGTGTGGGGGCGGCCCATCGACCTGCGCTTCTCGCTCGTGCCGTCGATCTCCGGCGAGAAGGTCGTGATGCGTGTCCTCGACCGCGCACGCCAGCGGCGCGATCTCGGCGACCTCGGCGTCGACCCGGAGACCAAGACGCTCCTCGAAGAGGCTTCGGATCTGCCGAACGGACTGCTGCTCGTGACGGGCCCGACGGGCAGCGGCAAGAGCTCCACGCTCTACGCGCTGCTCGACAGGCTCAACACGGAAGACGAGTGCGTCCTCACGGCGGAGGATCCCGTCGAATCGCGCATCCTCGGCGTGACGCAGGTGCAGTGCGACGCGGAAGTGCTCACCTACGCGATGGCGCTGCGCAGCTTCCTGCGCCAGGATCCCGACGTCATCATGGTGGGTGAGGTGCGCGACGCCGAGACCGCCGACATCGCCCTGAAGGCCGCGCTCACGGGCCACATGGTGCTGTCGAGCCTGCACACCAACGACGCCGCCGGCGCCGTGCTGCGTCTTCTCAACATGGGGCTCGAGTCGTTCATCGTCGCGTCGGCGCTGCGTCTCGTCGTGGCGCAGCGGCTCGTGCGCCGGCTGTGCAGGGAGTGTCGCCAGCCTGTCGAGATCGACACCCGCACGCACCCGATCTTCGCCCCGTACACGCGCCTGCACCACCATGGCCGCGTCAGCATCAACGAACCGCGCGGATGCGAGGCCTGCACGGGCCTCGGCTACCGCGGTCGTACCGGTATCTTCGAGGTCCTCCGGATCTCGCCCGCGATCGAGGATCTCGTGATGCGCCGCGCATCGGTTTCCGACATCCGCGTGCAGGCCTGGCAGGACGGCATGCGCACCCTGCGTGAAGCCGCCCTCGCCAAGGTGCTCGTGGGTGACACGTCACTGGCCGAGGTGCTCGAGCACACGGTCGCCGTCGAAACGCCTGCCGCCGTCCCTGCGTGATGCGCGCCACCACCATCACGACTGCCGGAGGCAGCGCCACAGACCGCGGCCCCGTGCGCGAGGTCAACGAGGATCGCGTCCTCTGCGAGGATCGCTACGGTCTCTATGCGGTGTTCGACGGCGTCGGCGGACACAACGCCGGCGAGGTCGCCGCGCAGATCGCCCTCGAGACGGTGGCCGGCTACATCGCCCGCTCCTTCACCGAAGCCGACGATGACACGTGGCCGCTGGGATGGGATCCCCGGTTCTCGGCGACGTCCAACAGGCTGCGCACCGCGATCGTGCTCGCCAACCAGCGGGTCCATCTCGCCGCACAGTCGGACCCCGCGTTACAGGGCATGGCGACCACCGTCGCCGCCGTCCTCGTGGCCGGCGACGTCGTCGCGTTCGCGCACGTGGGCGACAGCCGCATCTACCGCGTCGAGCCGGGCCCGTCGCGCCTGCTCACCGAAGACGATGCCGCGACGGTGGAACAGCTCGACGCCAATGGCGAACGCATCGGCACGCGGCGTGCGCTGACGCGCGCGCTCGGCGCCGATCAGGAAGTGACGACGTCGATGGCCGAGATGCCGATCCCGTCGCACCTGCGGCTGCTGCTGTGCAGCGACGGCCTGCACGGCGTCGTGGAACCCGAGGAGCTCGAAGCGGACGCCCTGGCCGGCGCGCCGCACGAAGTCGCCCAACGCCTGATGGACGAGGCGATTCGGGCAGGCACGCGCGACAACGTCAGCGTCCTCGTCGTGGACGTGGGAGAACGAACGTGAAGACAGAGCAGATGGGACGCGTTGCCGCGGTGTTGACCGCCGCGACGCTCACCGCGGGCCTTGCGTCGGCGCAGCCCCTGGCGCCGAAGGACACGCAGGCGTACAAGAACATCGCGTACGAGGTGGCGTTCAGCTATCCGAAGAAGGACTGGATGCTGGTGCCGGCTTCCGGCGGCAACGTCGCGCTGCTCATGCAGAAGAAGGCCGAGGCGAGCCTCGCGCTGGACTTCACGGTGCTCCGCGTGGCGCTCGAGCCAGACGAGATCGACGACACGTTCAAGGAGATCGAACTCGAACAGCTCACCGCGCGTGCGCCGCATGCGCGTGTCGCGAGCAGCGAGCTCACCGAGCTCAACGGCAACAAGGTCGTGGTGATCCGCTACGCCGCCGCCGGGCTCGTCGGCGATCTCGACGTCACGCAGTACAGCGTGGTGAGCGGGGCGTCGCTGTATCGCCTGACCTGCGCGTCGACGCGTGCCACGGCGGTCAAACACGCCAGGGCCTGCGAAACGGTGGCGCAGACGCTCGTCGTCGGCCAGCAGTGAGACGACCCCACGCGCCGACGCGCGTCATCGACGCGCGCGGCGGCCTCGTGGCGCGCGTGGTCGAGGCGCGCACGGCGTGGTCGCGAATGGTGGGTCTGCTCGCGCATGCGAGCCTGCCCCCCGGAGAAGGGATCCTCCTGGAGCCGGCCTGGTCGATCCACACATGGTTCATGCGGTTCCCGATCGACGTGGTGTTCCTCGATCGGGACCGACGCGTGCTCGCCGTGTTCCCCTCGCTGCCGCCGTGGCGTCTCGTGTCGGGCACCCGGAAGGCCAGGCTCGTGCTCGAGTTCGGTGCCGGGACGCTCGACAGTACTCCCCTCGAGCCCGGCGACATCCTCACACTCGCGCCAACGGAGTAACATCGGCCTTCCGATGACGACATCCCGCCGGGTTCGGCTGATCGCGGGTGCGTGCGCGGTGGCCGCGGCGACATGGGCCGTCGCGCTGTCCGGCGCGGGCCAGGCGCCTGCTCCTCCGGCTCCACCGCCACTACCTGCCGTCGGGCCATGGCTCGAACCCGACGCGCCATTCTTCTCGTCGGTGCTCGACGCCCGTCGCGTGGGGCGCGGCCTGCCGGCGACGAACCTGTCGCCGCGCGCGATCGTGCTGCCGGCCGGTGCGCACCGCGTGGCGTTCGATCCCGATCTCCTGCGTGTGGCGGCGATCTGGCGCGGGGCCGGTGTCACGCCGACGGCACTCGCACCGGGGTCGTATCACAAGCCCGACAGGAAGACGCCCGGCGGACAGAATGCGCTGCCGGAACCCGACGGTCCCGTACTGATCGCCAACGGGATCTACCCCGGATGGCAGTCGGGCGGCCGCCCCGTCTTCAGCGACCCGCGATCGCCCGCACCGTCGCCGACCGAAGTCGGCCGCGGACCGATCGACGCGGCGCAGGGGCGTTTCACCGCCGTGCGTCTCACGCGCGATGGCGCGGTGCTCGAATACGACGTGGCCGGGACGCCCGTCCAGGAATGGGTCTCGCCGGTGCCCGGTCGCGCCGGCGCCATGGTGCGACGGTTCGACGTGGGCCCTTCGACGCACACGCTGTGGCTCGTGCTCGGCGTCATGGCTCCCGGCGTCGACGTGAGCGTGGCTGCCGAGGGGCCGGCGCGTCCCGCGCTCGAGACGGTCGCCGCGGCCGTCGACGGTGGCGCCGCGCAGGTCGTCCGCGTGCCGCCGCACGCGTCGGTCCTGCGGTTCGCCGTGTCCGTCTTCGACGATGGCGCGGCGCCGCCCGTGACGCTCACGGCGGCACCGTCGGCGCCTCCGGGCCGTCGCTGGCGGCAGGAGGTCACGACGTCCGTCAACGCGTCACCATCCACTGACGCATTCGTGGTGGACGATGTGGAGCTGCCGGTGGAGAACCCGTGGCGACGTGGCGTGAGGCCGGCCGACATCCAGTTCTTCGCCGACGGCACGGCCGCCGTCGTCACGCTCGATGGCGACATCTGGATCGCACGCGGACTGGCGTCGCCCGAACGGCGTGTCCAGTGGCGGCGGTTCGCGTCGGGGCTGCACGAGCCGCTCTCGATTGCGATTCGCGACGAGCGGTTGTACGTGTTCGACAGGAACGGCATCTGGCAGTTGCAGGATCGCGACGGCGACGGGGAAGCCGACCGCCACGAGCTGTTCTCGAACGCCTTCGCGCAGACGGCCGACACGCGCGAATTCCCGAGCACGCTGCGTTCCGGACCTCGCGGTGAGTTCGTCATCGCCAAGGGCGGCCAGGAAGCCACGACGATCGGCAAGCACAACGGCAGCGTGCTGCGCGTGTCGGCCGACGGGCGCAACGCGACAGTGCTCGGTTACGGATTGCGGCAGCCGCAGCTGGCCGTGCATCCTCGCACGGGACTGGTGACGGCGAGCGATCAGCAGGGGCACTACATCCCGAGCACGCCGCTGCACATCGTGCGCGATCACCAGTTCTACGGCTTCCTGGGCGACATCGTGCCGAAGGAGGCCTATCCGGCGCCGATCGCCGCGCCGCTGACGTGGATCCCGCACGACGTCAACGCGTCGGCCATGTCGCAGATCTGGCT
>CAYRAE010000030.1:0-20068 GCA_964422175.1 uncultured Luteitalea sp.
TCACGCGGCGGCAAGGGCCGCGAACTGCTGCAGCGCGGCTCGTTCACCCGCGTCGTGCCCGCGGCGCCGCAGGTCGTCGGCCCCACCGACAGCTGACAGCCGGCAGGCGGTGGCGCGCAACCGGTTGCCCGGTGCCGAGTGCCGGTTGCCGTCGGAGTACGATTCCCCGCATGCGACTCGCCATCGTCTGTCTGTGCGTGCTTCTGGCGGCGTGCGACGCGGCGCGCGAGGCGCCGCCCCCGAGCGTCGGGTGGCTCGCCGGCGCGTCGAGTCGCTCCGTGCTGCCCACCGTGGATGCCGGGCACGGCTATGCGGCTCCCGAGCGCCTTCCGCTCGACGCCGACGCCGACGATCCCGGCGTCTTCGCCGAACAGTTCGATCAGGGACCCATTGCCGTCGGCAACGGGAATCCCGATACCCACTGGGTGCGCGACGACCTGCGCGTACGTGCCCTGGCGCTGCAGCGATCCGACGCCGAGCCGGTGGCCGTCGTCGTGTCCGCAGACGTGTACATGATCCTGCGGCAGGATGTCGAGGAACTGCGGCGGATGGTGCGTGAGGTCCTGCCTGCGGCACGGGCCGATCGCGTCGAGGTGCTCGTGCACGCCACGCACAACCATCACGGGCCCGACACCGCGTTCGCCGTCAATCCCGAGTGGTACCGCTTCTTCCTCGAACAGGCGCGCGACGCGGTGCGCGAGGCTGTCGCACGACTGGAGCCCGCCACGCTCCGCGTGGGCGAAGGCGTGCACTACTTCGGCGCCAGTGACCTCGCCGGCCTGCGCGTGTTCGACCCGTCCCTCGGGGTGCTTCAGGCGCGCGCGACCGACGGCCGTGTCATCGCCACGGTGGTGAACTGGGCGAACCATCCCGAGAGCACCCTGAACTGGTCGCCGCCACGCGACAGGATCGCCGCCGGATGCCGCACGCTCGACTGGAGCGGCGAGGCATGCAGCGCCGAAGGACGCTATCTGACGGCGGATTTCCCGGGTGCGCTGGCGCGCTGGCTCGGGCGCCGCCTCGGCGGCGAAGTGCTCTATGTGAATGGCGCGATTGGCGCGATGGCCTCACCGCTCGACGTGCCGGTGTGGGAGGTCGGCGAACGCGCCCCGCTCGGCAACGGCTACACGCCGCCGGCCAATGCCGTGCCGCCGGGATCGGCAGGACGCGATTTCCTGGTTCGCAACTACAGGAAGGCCATCGTGATCGGCGAACAACTCGGCGTGGCCGTCGAGGCGGCGCTCGGCGAGGCCGTGCCCATCGAGCCCGCGCGATTGGAGGTCGGCCATCGTTCGTTCTTCACCCGTCTGTCACACATCGGTTTCCGCAAGCTCGCTGTCATCGATCCAGCGACCGGGCGTTCCGGGCTCGGTTTCATGCCTGGCGATCTGTACGCGTGTCCGGCGACAGGCGCGAAGACCGAGGCCTCCTGCCAGGACGATGGACGTGAGAGTGAGGAGGATCCGGTGGTGGGCCTGATCCGGAAGGGCGATCACCTGCGAAGCGCGGTGAGTCTGCTGCGGATCGGCGAACTGACGCTGGCGTTCCTGCCGGGTGAGGTACCGGGCGAACTGGTGATCGGTCTGCCGCGCGAGATCAGAACCGCGCCGGCGCGGTGGGCCGACGAGGATCCGTCGCTGCACGCACCGCCCGAGTCCATGAGCACGCCCGGTTACGTCAAGCGCATGCTGCCGGGCCGCTGGAAGTGGGCTGTCGGACTGGGCAACGACGAACTCGGGTACGTGCTGCCGATCGCCGACTTCCGCGTGCGGTGCGTCGCCGACACCGCGGCAGCCCCTGGCACGTGCGCGCGACTGCACGCGGCCGGTGTCATCGACTTCCCTGATGCCGTCTCCGGCACGCGGTGCAAGGCGATCACGGAAGACCCTGAGGCCCTGGCGGCGCTGCCGGAGGGCGGGGCGCGCGAGGCCGTCGTGGCGTCGTGTCGATACGGACAGGCGTCAGGGCGTGCGCGCGGGCATTACGAGGAGACCAACGCCGCCGGGTGGGACGTCGCCGCCGACATGCTCGACGCGGTAGCCGCGCTCACGGGCAGCACCGACAGAACAGCGGTCAACGAGACGTTCCCCGGCTACCACCATCGCTACCCCCCACCGTAGGGGTCGACGGTGGTCAGGCGGAGACGGATTTCGTCTGGAAGCCGGCGGCTTCGAGGTCCTGGAGGATGCCTTCCATCCGTGTCGCGATGTCGGCGGGCAGGTCTGCCGGGTGCTGTTTGATCAGCCGGCTCATCGTGAAGGCGCGGAACCGGATCGCTTCCATATGGAAGGCGAGCACGGCGCGTTCGAGGTGTTCGCCGAGTTCGATGAGCTCGGTGGCGATGGGCGAAGACGGGATGGCGCGCAGCGCGGCAACGAGCGCCGCGGCATCTTCAGCGGCCTTTTCACGGGGCGTCAGTGGAGTCGTCACCGGCGCATGATACCGCTCAGTCATGTGTAATCTAATGCTTTGTTCCGCAAAGTTCGAATTTTCATAAACCGTCCTCGAGACCTTGCTGAACAGCCCGTGCGTGCCGCATACTTCGGCTCGCGTTCAGGCGCATGCGGCGCCTAGCGACACCGTCTTCATTCCCCGAGGCACACGACATCCATGGGATCAGCTGCGTCGCGCGAAGCGATTCGCGCCATCAGGGACTGGGCCGTCGCCGGTCCGACCTCCCGCCCCGCTCATCGCTCTGCCGACGACTTCGGCCGCCTGGTCTTCAATGACGCCGTCCAGCGCATCAAGCTGCCTCGCGCGGTGTACAAGGCCCTGCGCCGCACCATCACGCGCGGCGAGACGCTCGACGTCTCGGTGGCCGACGCCGTTGCGGTGGCCGTCAAGGACTGGGCGCTCGAGCACGGCGCCACGCACTACACGCACTGGTTCCAGCCGCTCACGGGCATCACGGCCGAGAAGCACGACGCGTTCCTCTCTCCCACGCCCGACGGCAAGGCCGTCACCGAGTTCAGCGGCAAGGAGCTCATCAAGGGCGAGCCCGATGCCTCGTCATTCCCGTCGGGCGGCATGCGCTCCACGTTCGAAGCGCGCGGGTACACGGCGTGGGATCCGACCAGCCCGCCGTGGATCTACAGGACCGCATCGGGCACGACGCTCGTCATCCCCAGCGCGTTCGTGAGCTGGACGGGTGAGTCGCTGGACAAGAAGACCCCGCTGCTCCGCTCCATCGAGGCGCTGTCGCGTCAGGCTGTCCGCATCCTGAAGCTGTTCGGGTCGGCGTCGGACCGCGTGATGACCACCTGCGGACCCGAGCAGGAGTACTTCCTCATCGACGCGCACTTCTACTACGCGCGTCCGGATCTCGTGGGCGCGGGCCGTACGCTGTTCGGCGCCAAGCCTCCCAAGGGCCAGGAGCTCGAGGACCAGTACTTCGGCTCGATCCCGGAGCGCGTGCTCGCCTGCATGCGCGAGGTGGAGGACGAGCTCTACGCCATCGGCGTGCCCATCAAGACGCGCCACAACGAGGTCGCGCCGAGCCAGTACGAGATCGCGCCGATCTTCGAGCAGGCCAACGTGTCCACCGATCACCAGATGATGGTGATGGAGGCGCTCAGGCGCGTGGCGCCCAAGCACGGACTCGCCTGCCTGCTCCACGAAAAACCGTTCGCGGGCGTCAACGGATCGGGCAAGCACGTCAACTGGAGCATGAGCGACAGCGAGGGCAACAACCTCCTGAACCCGGGTGACACGCCGCACGACAACATCCAGTTCCTGGTCTTCTGCGCGGCGGTGCTGCGCGCCGTCGACACGCACCAGGGTCTGCTGCGCATGAGCGTGGCCAGCGCGGGCAACGACCATCGTCTTGGCGCGAACGAAGCGCCGCCGGCGATCATCTCGATCTTCCTCGGCGACATGCTCACGAGCATCTTCGAGCAGATCGAGAAGGGCGCCACGCGCAGCACGCAGCACGGCGGCCTGCTCGAGACGGGCGTCGACGTCCTGCCGAAGCTGCCGCGCGATGCGGGCGATCGCAACCGGACGAGCCCGTTCGCGTTCACCGGCAACAAATTCGAGTTCCGCGCCGTCTCGTCGAACCAGAGCATCGCCTTCCCCAACATCGTCCTCAACGTGGCGGTCGCCGAGTCGCTCGACGCCATCGCCACCGAGCTGGAGCAGGCCGTGGCGAAGGGCGTTGCGCTCGAGGACGCCGTGGGCAAGCTGCTCGTGAAGCTGGTGAAGGCGCACAAGCGGATCATCTTCAACGGCAACGGCTACTCGGACGCGTGGCAGAAGGAAGCGGGCAAGCGCGGCCTGCTCAACCTGCGGAACACGGTCGACGCGCTGCCCGAGCTCGCCAGGCCGGCGTCTGTCAGGTTGTTCGAGGCGCACAAGGTCCTCAGCAAGCGCGAACTCGAGGCGCGGCTCGAGATCAACTTCGAGGCCTACATCAAGACCATCAACATCGAGGCCCAGACGATGGTGCTGATGGCCAACAGGTACATCCTGCCGGCCGCGCTCACGTATCTCACGCAGGTGGCCGGCAGCGTGGCCGCGGGCAAGGCCGCGGGCGTACGGAGCAAGGAAGCCAGGAAGCTGCTCGTGGAGGTCACGCGGCTCGTCGACACGTTCAAGACGCGCACCGACGCGCTCGTCAAGGCGCTGGCGCACGAGGGCAACGGCGACTCGCACAGGCACGCGCGGTACATGCGCGACAAGGTCATCCCCGTGATGAACGCCCTGCGCGACACGGGCGACGCGCTGGAGACCGTCCTGCCGTCCAACGACTGGCCGCTGCCCACCTACAGGGAGATGCTGTTCATCAAGTAGCCACACGGACGGCCGTCGGGAATCGGCCGTCGGCCATCGGTATGCGCGGCGCGCTTCGGGAGTCCCGGGGCGCGCCGCGCCGCTTTTGTGTAGCCTTGTACCGCCAGCGATGAGCACGTATACCGCAAAGGACATCACCGTTCTCGAGGGCCTCGAGCCCGTTCGCAAGCGTCCCGGGATGTACATCGGCGGCGTCGGCGCCGCCGGACTGCACCATCTCGTCTGGGAGATTCTCGACAACGCCATCGACGAGGCGATGAACGGACACGCCTCCCAGATCGGCGTCACGCTGCACGCCGACGGGAGTTCGATCACCGTCATCGACGATGGGCGCGGCATCCCGGTGGACGTCCATCCGAAGACGCGCAAGACCGCGCTCGAAGTCATCTTCACGGTGCTGCACGCCGGCGGGAAGTTCGAGCAGGGCAACTACAAGACGTCGGGCGGCCTGCACGGCGTCGGCGCGAGCGTCGTCAACGCCCTGTCGAAGGAACTGGTCGCGACAGTCAAGCGTGATGGGTTCCAGTGGGAACAGCGTTTCCGCCAGGGCGTGCCGCAGGGCGGCATCACGAAGGTCGGTCCCGCGCGCGGGACGGGCACCACCGTGTTCTTCCATCCCGACGCGACGATCTTTCCGCGCATCGAGTTCGACGCCGACACGATCGCGCAACGGCTGGAAGTCGCGAGCTACCTGCATCGCGGCCTGAAGATCACGTTCGAGAACGAGGTCACGCGTCAGAAGGTCACCTACGCGCACGCCGACGGTCTCGCCGACTACCTGCGCAAGCTGGTGGTCGAGCGTGGCGCCAGGCCTGTGCACGATCTGCCGTTCGTGGTGTCGCGCGATGGCGCGCTGCGGCTGGACCTCGCGCTGCAGTGGACCGAGTCCACCGACGAACACCTGCGCAGCTACGTCAACGGCATCCCCACGGGCTCGGGCGGCACGCACGAGAACGGCCTCCGCGCCGGGCTCGGCAAAGCGCTGCGCAACTTCATCGAGACGCACGCGCTGACCCCGCGCGGGGTGACGCTCACCGCCGAGGATCTGCGCGAAGGCCTGGTCGGCGTGCTGAGCGTGTTCGTCGAGGAACCGCAGTTCCAGGGCCAGACGAAGGATCGCCTCAACAACCCCGAGGTGCAGTCGGCCGTCGACGGCCTCGTGCGGCCGGCGCTCGAACACTGGCTGAACCAGAACATCTCGATCGCCGAAGCCGTCGTGGCACGCATCATCCTCGCGGCGCGTGCGCGCGAAGCCAGCCGCGCGGCGCAGCAGGAAGTCACACGCAAGAGCGCGACAACGCATCGCCTCACGCTGCCCGGCAAGCTCTCGGACTGCACCACCACCAACCGTGGCGTGAGCGAGCTGTTCATCGTGGAGGGTGATTCGGCAGGCGGATCGGCCAAGCAGGGGCGCGACCGCGTGCGACAGGCCATCCTGCCGCTGCGTGGCAAGGTGCTCAACACCGAGAGCGCGTCGACGGCGAAGGTGCTCGAGAACAAGGAACTCGCCGATCTGGTGACCGCGCTCGGCTGCGGCGTGGGCAAGCAGTTCGACCTCGCGCGCCTGCGCTATGGCAAGGTGATCCTGCTGGCCGATGCCGACTCGGACGGCCACCACATCTCCACCCTCCTGCTCACGTTCATTTACAGGCACATGCCGCAACTCATCACGAGCGGCCGCGTGTACCTCGCGCAGCCGCCCCTGTACCGCATCGACGTCGGGAAGGAGACGTTCTGGGCCCAGGACGATGCGCAGCGGGATGCGATCGTGAAGAAAGCCACGGGCAGGGCCAAACCCGACATCACGCGGTTCAAGGGGCTCGGGGAGATGATGCCCAAGGTCCTGTGGGAGACCACGCTCAACCCGAAGACGCGACGGCTGCTGCGCGTCACCATCGCCGACCAGCTCGTGACCGACAGGGTGATCAACGAGCTGATGGGCAAGGACGCGTCGGCGCGATTCAGATTCATCATGGACCGCGCGGAGGACGCCGTGGCCCTCGACGTCTGAGGCGCCGGGTTGCGCAAGGGGCACGCGACCGCGTACTGTGAACACCCGACATGTGCAGGCGATCGACAGGCTTCCTTCTGGGGACGCTCCTGACGTGTGGAGTGTGCTCGACGCCGGGCTTTGCCCAACAGACACCGCAACCCCCGCCTGCCGAGGCTGACGAACAGGAACGCCCCAAGTACGAGGAGAGCGTCATCGTCAGCGCGTCGAAGGTCGAGCAGGCGCTGGTCAATGCGCCGGCGACCGTCACGCTGATCGACAGCCGGACGATCCAGAACTCCCCCGCCACCAGTTACGCGGATCTGCTCCGGAACGTGCCCGGGCTGAACGTCACGCAGACCTCGGCGCGCGACATCAACCTCACCTCCCGCGCCGCCACGGGCACGCTCGCCACGTCGCAGCTCGCGCTGGTCGACGGGCGCAGCATCTATCAGGACTTCTTCGGGTTCGTCGCGTGGGACTTCCTGCCCATCGACCCGCAGGAGATGAAGCAGATCGAAGTGATTCGCGGCCCGGCGTCGGCCGTCTGGGGCGCCAACGCACTCACGGGCGTGGTGAACATCATCACCAAGTCGCCGCGTGAGCTGCAGGGGACGTCGTTCTCGCTGAGTGCCGGCCTGTTCGGGCGTGACGCGATGGGCGTCACGCGCAAGAACGGCGGGTTGTTCTCCGTGACGGCGAGCCACGCGGCCGCCATCGACGAGCGCTGGGCCTACAAGGTGTCTGCCGGGTTCTACCAGCAGGACGCCATGGCGCGGCCGAGCGGCCCCATCCCGAACGACACGGGGACGCTCTATCCGGGCTTTGCCAACTCCGGCACGCGACAGCCGAAGTTCGACGCACGTCTCGACTACGACCATCCCGACGGACGCCAGAAGGTGGTCGTGCAGGGCGGGTTCTCCGGCACCGAGGGCATGATCCACACCGGGATCGGGCCGTTCGACATCGATCGCGGCACGTACCTCGCGTACGGCAAGGTGAACTACTCGCGCGGAGCGACGCGCATCAACACGTTCGTCAATCGCCTCGACGGCAACGCCACGAACCTGCTGGCGGTGGGGCTCGACGGCAGGCCGATTCCGTTCGTGTTCCGCAACACGACGTTCGACGTCGAAGCCGGTCACGTGGCGACGTGGAAGAGCCGCCACGTGTTCAGCATGGGCGGCAACTTCCGCTACAACGCGTTCGACCTGTCGCTGGCGCCGCGTGGCGACGCCAGGACCGAAGGCGGCGTATACCTGCAGGACGAGATTTTCCTCGCGCCGCGTTGGCGCTGGGTGATCGGCGGCCGCGTCGACGCGTTCTCCGTGCTCGACGCGCCGGTGTTCTCGCCGCGCACGACGCTCATGTTCAAGCCGTCGCCGGCGCAGACCGTGCGCGTGTCGTACAACCGCGCGTACAGGGCTCCGTCGCTCGTGAACAACTTCCTCGACACCGCGCTCGTCAACCAGCTGGATCTCGGCGCGCTGAACCCCGCGCTCGCCGGACGCCTGTACAACTTCCCCGTCGCCGCCATCGGCAACGAGGACCTCGTCGAGGAGTCGCTCGACGCGTACGAAATCGGCTACTCCGGCGTGATCGGCAACCGTGCCACCGTCAGTGCGGCGTTCTACGTCAACGACAGCCGCAACGCGATCTTCTTCACGCAGAATGGCTCGTATCGCGCCACGACGCCCCCGCCCGGATGGCCGCTGCCGCCCGCGGCCCTCGAGCTGATCCTCCAGTCGGGCCGGTTCGGCCCCGGCAACGGGCTCCCGGCGTCGTTCACATACCAGAACTTCGGCAAGGTCAGGCAGAAGGGCGTCGAACTCGGCGTCGACGCCGACCTCGCGCGCAACGTGACGGGGTTTGCCAACTACTCGTTCCAGCCGACGCCGGAGCCGCGCGGGTTCGACATCTCCGAATTGAACGTGCCCTCGCGGCATCGCCTGAACGTGGGCGGTACCTACTCCGGCCCGCGCGTGCTCGGCACCGTGTCCGTGAGTCACGCGACGGAGGCGTTCTGGCAGGACGTGCTCGACTCGCGCTATCACGGCACCACCGACGGCTTCACGCTCATCAACGGCACGTTCGGCTATCGCCTCACCGACGCGCTGACGGCCTCGCTGAAGGTGATCAACCTCTTCGATCAGGAAATCCAGCAGCACATCTTCGGCGACGTGATGCGACGGCAGGTCGTGCTCGAACTCCGCATGCGCGTCGCCGCGAAGCCCTGAACCGCCGGGGAACGCGCTCCGCGTTCCCCACGTCGGTCTATACTGCTCCGGCCGTACGTGTCCGATCCACGCCTGCACACGCCCCCTTCGCACCGCGCACCCCGCACGCCGCCCGCCGACTGGTCGTGGCGCGGCGTGGTGCGCCTCGTGGCCATCCTGGCGGTGGCGGCGGCCATCCCGCTGCTCTGGCGGCCGGCGATGGCCTGGCTGTCGACGCGTGCCGTCGAGCCCAGCTACCTGCCGGCGCTCGAGGCGTCGCGAGAGCGCATCCCGTTCCGTCCGGCGCCCATCGACGATCTGCGCCGGCTCCATCCGTCGTACGTCTTCATCGGCGACTCGATGCTCGGCACGCGTATCGATGCAGGCTATCTGGCCGGCCTCGTCGGTCAGGACGTGGCGATGCTCGCGCGGGCAGGCACCGGATCGGCGTACTGGTATCTGAGCTTCAAGAACTACCTCGTTGCGAGCGGCGAGCGGCCGAAGGTCACGTTCTTCTTCTTCCGCGACCTGAACATGACGGACCCGCTCTTCCGGCTGACGGGCCCGTTCCGCTGGTCGCTCGACGAGGTGGCGCACGACGCGGAGCCCGCGCTCAACGACACGATCGCCGCACGCCTGCAGGGACCCTGGTTCCGCGTTCACGACACGATCAACAGGGTCTATGACGTGGAGCGCGCCAACGCGTGGGTCGAGCGGCAGTTGTACGACTGGCCGACGCGGCTCTGGACGGCCGACGAGTCAGCCCGCCGCCGTTTCCTCGACACCATGAACTTCGAGATCATGGGCCTCGAACGGCTCCGGCCGATGGCGGCGGCCGATCTGCAGGCGGCCGAGGATGCCGAGGCCGATTTCGCGCGGACCATGCCGAGCTCGGTGCTGCCGCTCATCGTCGATCTCGCCAGGCAGCACGGACTCCACGTGTGCTTCGTGCGCGTGCAGCGGCGACCCGTGGGCAACAAGGCGCCGGAGCAGTCGCCGCGCATGCAGGCCTACATGCGCGAGTTCCGCGCGTACGTCGAGCAGCAGGGCATGTCGTTCCACGACGACACCGGCGATCCGATGCAGACGCTGGCGATGTACGAGGATGGCGATCACATCGCCCGCGCGCACCGGCAGCGCTACACGCGCCAGTTCCGCGTCAACCTGAACAGGCTGTTCAAATGACGTTCCACAGCCTGGACTTCGTGGTCTTCTTCGTCGTGGTGACGGCCGTCTACTGGCGGCTGCCGCACGTGGCGCAGAACCGGTTCCTGCTCGTGGCGAGCTACGTGTTCTACGGCTGGTTCGAGCCGTGGTTCTGCGCGCTGCTGGCCGGCACGACGCTCGTCGACTGGTTCGCCGGCCTGCGCATGGATCCCGATCCGTCGATCGACGACGAGGCCTACGCGAATCCGCCGGCGGACGTACGGGCGACGCGCAAGTGGTGGCTGGTCCTCAGCCTGATCTCGAACCTCTCGGTCCTCGGGTTCTTCAAGTACTTCAATTTCTTCGTCGAGAGCGTGCAGGCGGGCCTTGCCGCGCTCGGCGTCGAGGCGTCGTTGCCGGTCCTGCAGATCGTGCTGCCCGTGGGCATCTCGTTCTACACGTTCCAGAGTCTCTCCTACACGATCGACGTCTATCGCGGCCGCATGCGCGCGTGCCGTCCGCTGCTCGACTTCGCGCTGTTCGTCGCGCTGTTCCCGCAGCTGGTGGCGGGCCCGATCGAACGCGCGTCGGCGCTCGTGCCGCGCGTGCTGTCGCCGCGCGTCTTCAATCTCGTCGTCGCGCGCGACGCGACGGTGCTCATGGTGTGGGGGCTGTTCAAGAAGCTGGTGATCGCCGACAACGTGGGCGTCATCGCCAACCGCGTCTTCTCGATGAAGGATCCGGGCTTCGAGATGCTGTGGGCGGGCGTGTTCGCGTTCGGCGTGCAGATCTACGCCGACTTCTCGGCGTACACGGACATCGCGCGCGGCAGTGCGCGCTGGCTCGGGTTCGATCTGATGAAGAACTTCGATCACCCGTACCTGGCCATCTCGCCGTCGGACTTCTGGCGGCGGTGGCACATCTCGCTGTCGTCGTGGTTCCGCGACTACCTCTACATCCCGCTCGGCGGATCGCGTCACGGGCTGCCGCGCACGCTGACGAACGTGATGATCACGTTCGTCGTGTCCGGCCTGTGGCACGGCGCGGCGTGGAACTTCGTCGCGTGGGGCACCTTCCACGGCGTGATGCTCGTGGTCGAGCGTCTGTGGGGGGCGGTGCGCGGCGTCGGGCGCCATCCGGGTCGACATCGCCTGCCGCTCTGGCGCGCGCTCCCGCAATGGGCCCTGATGTTCGTGCTCGTCCACATCGGCTGGCTGATGTTCCGCGAGGGTGATGCGGCGATGTTGTGGCGCGACCTGACGCTCGTCCCCGGCACGGCGCCACTGGCCGAGCGCCAGGCCGGTCTCTACCTGTTCCTCATCGCCCTCACCTTCTCCGTGCCGCTGTGGGTCCACAGCCTGTGGACGCTCTGGCAGGGCCGGTCCTACACCGACAGACCCGCACAGCACGAGGCCGACGTGCCCACGCGCACGGTCGTCTGGCAGGCACTGACGGTGGGACTCCTGTTCGCGACGATGCTGGTGCTGCGCAGCCGCACGTCGCTCGACTTCATCTACTTCGCGTTCTAGCGCGCGCCGCCGGCATGGATGTGCCCTTCCCGCCGCACGTGCTCGACGCCCTTGCGGGTCATGGCCTGAGGCCTACGGCAGAGACGCCTGCCCTGCTCCTGCACGATCAGGTCAACGATCTCTATCGCTTCGAGATTCGCCGCCTCAGGACGCGTCTGCGCGCAGGCGAGATTCCCCGTGCGTCGTATGCCGGAGAGGTCCTCGCCCTGCGACGACGCTACGCCCTCCTGTCACTGCCCCTGCACCGCTGGCGCGACGCGCGCGAGGGACAGGGCACGCCCTCGCCGTCCGCGAGGATCGACTAGAATCTGAACTTCGTATGGCTGGATGGAGCGAGTTCCAGGGTCTGAACGCCGGATACGTCCTCGAACTCTACGATCGCTACCGGCAGGACCCCACCGCAGTCGACGCGCAGACGCGCGCCTACTTCGAGCAGTGGACGCCCCCTGAAGAGACTCCCACGCCCGCAGGCGGTGCCGTCTCAGCCGGCGACACGCGCGCGGTCGTGGGCGCGGCGACGCTGGCCGAGTGGATTCGCCGATACGGCCATCTCGCCGCCCAGATCGATCCGCTCGGCTCGCGTCCGACGGGCGATCCCGCGCTGGCGCCTGAAGCGCACGGGACGTCGGAAGACGAGATGCGCCGCATGCACGCCAGCGTCGTCGGCGGGCCGCTGGCCGAAGGCCTGCCCGACGCCGCGACGGCGATGGCGGCCCTGCGCGCCGCGTACTGCACGCGCACGGGCTTCGATTTCGCGCAGGTGTACGTGCCCGAAGAGCGCGAATGGCTGCGCCTGGCCGTCGAGACGCGACGATTCCGGCCGCCCGTGACCCAGATCGACGAGGTGGCGCTGCTCGACCGCATCACGCAGGTCGAGACGTTCGAGCGCTTCCTGCACCGCACGTTCCAGGGCAAGACGCGGTTCTCCGTCGAGGGCCTCGACATGATCGTGCCGATCCTCGACACGATCATCCACGGGGGCGACCAGGCCGGCCTGCAGCACGTGCTCATCGGGATGGCCCACCGCGGACGCCTGAACGTGCTCACGCACGTGCTCGGCAAGCCGTACGCGCAGATCCTCGCCGAATTCAAGGACCCGGTGCAGACGCGCACCGGCTACCGCATCGATCTCGGCTGGACGGGCGACGTGAAGTACCACGCGGGCGCGCTCAGGCAGTTCGACGCCGACACGCAGGTGTCCATGGCGCCCAACCCGAGCCACCTGGAGTTCGTGAATCCCGTCGTGGCCGGCATGGCGCGCGCCGCGGGGACCGACGCAGGTCGCCCGGGCACACCGGTGTTCAATCCGCACCTCACGCTGCCGCTGCTGATTCACGGCGATGCGGCGTTCCCCGGCCAGGGCATCGTGGCCGAAACGCTGAACCTGTCGCGCCTCGACGGCTACACCGCCGGCGGCACGATCCACATCATCGCCAACAACCAGCTGGGGTTCACGGCCGTGTCCGCCGAGTCGTACTCGACCTCGTACGCGAGCGGCCTGGCGCGCGGGTTCAAGATCCCGATCATCCACGTGAACGCCGACGACCCGATCGCCTGCATCGAGGCGGCCCGCATCGCCTGGGCGTATCGCGAACGCTTCCAGCGCGACTTCCTGATCGACCTCGTGGGGTATCGCCGCTACGGGCACAACGAGGGCGACGAGCCGGGCTTCACGCAACCGCTCATGTACCAGAAGATTGCCGCGCACCCGACGGTTCGCGAGCAATGGGCCGCCCACGTGGAAGCGTCGACGGGACGCCCCGGCCTGGCGCAGGCCATGGTCGACGAGCGCATGAAGGCGCTCGAAGACATCTACGCGCAACTCAGACCCGAAGAAGACCTCGTCAATCCGATTCCCGAGCCGCCGCCGGCAGGCGCCGCGCGTCAGGTGCGCACCGCCGTGAGCGTGGCGCGGCTGCGCGAGATGAACGACGCGCTGCTCACGAGGCCCGACGGCTTCGTCGGGCATCGCAAGCTGGATCGCGGACGCGAACGGCGCAAGGTGGTGTTCGACACGCTCGACGAGCGCTCGGTGGACTGGGCCACGGCCGAGGAACTGGCGTACGCGAGCATCCTGGCCGACGGGATCCCGATCCGGCTCACCGGTGAAGACGTGCAGCGCGGCACGTTCAGCCACAGACACGCGGCGTTCCGGGACCAGCACACCGGTGCCCTCGACATCCCGCTGCAACGCCTGCCGCAGGCGCGGGCGAGCTTCGAGATCCACAACAGCCCGCTCAGCGAGAACGCGACGATCGGCTTCGAGTACGGCTACAACGTGCAGGCGCCCGATCGCCTCGTGATCTGGGAAGCGCAGTACGGCGACTTCATCAACGGCGCGCAGGTGATGCTCGATCAGTTCGTCACGTCGGCTCGCGCCAAGTGGGGGCAGACGCCGTCGCTGGTTCTCCTCCTCCCTCACGGTTACGAAGGCCAGGGGCCCGAGCATTCGAGCGCGCGGCCGGAGCGCTTCCTCGGCGCCGCGGCGGACATCAACCTGCGGCTGGCCAACTGCACCACGGCCGCCCAGTACTTCCACCTCCTCCGTCGTCAGGCGCTCCTGCTCACGACCGATCCGCTGCCCCTCATCGTCCTCACGCCGAAGAGCCTGCTGAGGCATCCGCTCGTGGCGTCCTCGCCGCGCGAGTTCGAGGAAGGCGCCTGGCGTCCCGTCATCGACGATGACGAGGCGCGCGCCAGGGCGCGTGAGGTCACGCGCGTGGTGTTCTGCAGTGGCAAGGTGTACGTCGATCTCGTGTCGGCGGAAGCCCGTGAGACGGACCGTCGCACGGCCATCTGCCGGATCGAGCAGCTGTATCCCTTCCCCGCAGACGCGGTCAGTACCGTCGTCGCCGGCTATCCCAACGCGGAAGAGGTCGTCTGGCTGCAGGAAGAACCCCTCAACATGGGGGCCTGGGATTTCTTCAGACCGGCCTTCGAGGACCTGCTGGACGGCAGACTTCCCGTGCGGTATCTCGGACGTCCACGCAGCGCGAGTCCGTCGGAAGGCTCGCTGACGTGGCACATGATCAATCAGAAGATGCTGGTGGCCGAGGCGTACGCTCCCACCGCTCCCACCCCACGTGCGTCGCGCGTGAGGGCCAAGGCAAAGGCATAGAACGCACATGGCGGCACAGGTGGTGGTTCCGCAGCTCGGCGAGTCGGTGATCGAGGCGCGCGTGGCGCGCTGGCTGAAGAAGGAAGGCGAGGCCGTGGCCGTGGGCGACGCGCTCGTCGAGCTCGAGACCGAGAAGATCGACCTCGAAGTGAACGCCGACCAGGCAGGCGTCCTCGCGAAGATCCTCCGACAGGAGGGCGAGGACGTGAAGGTGGGCGAACCGCTCGGCCTGATCGAGGCGGGCGCCGCTGCGGCTGCTGCGCCTGCGGCTGCGGCACCGGAGGCCCCTGCAAGCGCACCCGCGCCTGCGGCGGCCGCCACCCCGGAGGCTGAAGGCCCGCGAAGCACGCCTGCGGCGCGCAAGGCTGCCGAGGTCCACCAGGTGGACGTGGCGCAGGTGCAGGGCACCGGAGATGCCGGGCGCGTGATGCGTCGCGACGTGGAAGCCGCGGCGCGCCCCGCCCCCGCGGCCGCACCGGCGTCAGCGCCCGCGGCCACCAAGCCCGCTGCCGCCCCACCGCCGCCGCGTCCTGCCCTCGTTCCGGGCAGTCGCACCGAAGAGCGCGTGCGGATGTCGAAGCGCCGGCTCACGATCGCGCGCAACCTCGTCGAGGCCCAGCGTACGGCGGCCATGCTGACCACCTTCAACGAGGTGGACATGACCGAGCTGATGGGGCTGCGCGAACGACGCAAGGAGCAGTTCGCCAAGCGCCACGGCGTGGGCATCGGCATCGCGTCGTTCTTCGTCAAGGCGTCGGTGGCGGCGCTCCGGGCATTCCCTCGTCTCAACGCCGAGATCCAGGGCGAGGAGATGGTGCTGAAGCACTACTACGACGTCGGGATTGCCGTGGGTGCCGAGCAGGGCCTCGTCGTCCCCGTCATCAGATCGGCCGAACAGCTCGGGTTCGCGGACATCGAGCTCGCCATCAGGGATTTCGCCGCGCGCGCGAAGAACAACACGCTCACGCTCGAGGATCTCAGGGGTGGGACGTTCACGATCACCAACGGCGGCGTGTTCGGCTCCCTGCTCAGCACGCCGATCCTGAATCCGCCGCAGGTGGGCATCCTCGGCCTGCACAAGATCGAAGACCGGCCCGTGGCCATCAAGGGACAGGTCGTCATCAGGCCGATGATGTACGTCGCGCTCTCCTACGATCACCGCATCGTGGATGGGCTCGAGGCCGTACAGTTCCTCGTGAAGGTGAAGGAGTTCATCGAGGATCCCGGCTTCCTGCTCCTGCAGTCCTGACGCGTCGACACGGCACGTCTCGCCCCCAACGTTGCTATCGAACAAGGCGGCTCGGTGACAGACCGGTGCCGCCGTGACAGCGTCCTATGAACATGCCGCCGTACAGACCGTTCATCGCCACGGTCCTGCTGCTGGGTGTCGCCCTTGGCACCTCCCCTGCGATGGCCCAGCAGCCGGCGGCTCGCTCGGATGTCGACCTGGACCGCATCCGCCGGCAGTTCCTGGCGCAGCCCACCGAGTCGATCCTGCTGGGCCCCGTGCGTGCGGACTACACGGTGCGCGTCGAGGAAACCAGCGACGACATCGACTACGACTTCGGCTGGCTGTACGACAAGACGACGGTGACGCCGGGCTACGTGCGTCCGTGGTACCCGATCTACCACTACGAACTGCAGTCGATCATGATCCCGCGGCAGCATCGCGCGCAGCTCTACCCCGTGGGTGTCCCCGTCGGGGGCAACACGATCGGTGCGATCAGGAACGCCTTCCGCACGCGCGAGGAGCGGAAGGCGAAGGCCCAGGTCGAGGCCGAAGTCGAGGCGATCAGGAAATCACAGCAGAAGCCCTGAGGCGTCACCACGGTGAGCCGACGCGGCCCCGCAGGCCTGGTCGCGTTGCCGGTGAACGCCGGCGTCGCGCGCGCGGTTTCGCGGGGAACAGATACTCCAGGATCGGCCCGATCCGCGCCGCCCACGCGGCCTCGCTGTGCGGCGCCCCTCGCGCTTCGACGTACCGCAGATCATCGCCATCCGCCCAGCCCTTCTCCAGCAGCAGGGCTTTCAGCGCGCGTGCGTTGCGCAGCGTGTCGCGCCCTTCGGCCGTACCGACGTCGAGCCAGATCCGCCATGGCAGGTGTGTCTCCAGCCTGGCGAACCGCTCGAGAATCGCGCGACGATCCCACCAGATCGACGGGGACAGCACCGCCAGCCCGCCGAACACGTGCCGATACTCGAGGCCCATGTGCAGCGTGACGAGTCCGCCGAGTGACGACCCGCCGAGTGCCGTGTCTGCGGCATCCGGTCGCGTACGGAACGTGCGATCGATGTACGGCTTGAGCTCGTCGACGAGGAAGCGCGCGTAACGGTCTGCGTGGCCGCCGGCGTCGCGGTGGGCATCGCGCGTGGGCGCAAATTCATCGGCCCTGGCGGTTCCCGCGTGATTGATGGCGATGATGATGACCGGCGCGATCGCCTTCTCGCGCACGAGCCGCTCGGCCGTCTCGTCGACGGCCCACGAGACGCCGGCAAACGCCGTACTCGCGTCGAACACGTTCTGGCCGTCGTGCAGGTACAGCACCGGGTAGCGGCCTTCGGGCTCGTCGTCGTACCCCGGCGGCAGGTAGATCAGAACGTCTCGGCTATTGCCGAGCACCTCCGAATGGAAGCCCTCGGCCAGACGGATGTCGCCGGTGTACGTATGCCCCTCGCGCGGCGCGGGGCCGCACTGCCTCGGGCCTGCCGGCACGGCTACGCGTGTCACCGGGACGACTCTGGACGGACGACCATCCGGACCAGTGTAAACCGGCGGAGACGCCGGGCGGCGGTTCAGGTAGCCTGTAGGACCATGGCTCTCCTCGAACCAGGTGCGAAGGCGCCACAGTTCGCGCTCCCCGACCAGGATGGTGTCGTCCACGCGCTGGCCGATCACGCAGGCCAGCCCGTGGTGCTCTTCTTCTATCCGAAGGACGCCACGCCGGGATGTACGACGGAAGCGTGCGGATTCCAGGCCGCGCTGCCCGACTTCTCGCGCGCGGGCGCGGCGGTGTTCGGCATCAGCATCCTCGACACGGCGAGCAAGGCGAAGTTCGCGCGCAAGCATGGACTTACGTATCCCCTCCTCGCCGACGAGGATCACGCCGTGTGCGAGCAGTACGGTGTGTGGCAGGAGAAGCGCCTCTACGGAAGGACGTTCATGGGCATCGTGCGCACCACGTATCTCATCGCCCCTGACGGCACGGTGGCGCGCCGCTGGGACGGGGTGAAGGTCGACGCGCACGCGGCCGACGTGCTGGCTGCCGTCGAACAGGCGAGGCAGCGATGACGATGCGGCGACGGACGTTCCTGATCCTCTCGACGATCGTGCTCGCGGCGTCGACGGCGTACGCGCAGTCCGGCGGCCCACTCGACCTCGAGATCGGCGATCCCGCGCGCAAGGCTCGTTCGATCGCGCTCGGCGTCGATCAGATTCACGACACGCACAAGGGCGTCGACGTGTCGCCCGACGAGGCGGTAGCCGCATTGGCCGACGTCGCCATCGTGCTCCTCGGCGAGTCGCACACGTCCGCGGAATCGCACCGCGTGCAGGCGGCCGTGATCGCGGCGCTGCAGCGTGCCGGGCGCAAGGTGACGATCGGCCTGGAGATGTTCCCCGACGATGCGCCCACTGCACCGTTCGATCGGTGGATGCGCGGCAGCATCGACGAGGCAGCACTCCTTCGTGAATCGGGGTGGTACGACTACTGGGGGTACCCCTGGGGCTACTACAGGGAGATTTTCCAGCTTGCGAAGCAGCATCGGCTGCCGTTGCGCGGGATCAACGCGCCTCGCGCCATCATCTCGATGGTCGGTCGCCGCGGCCTCGCGGGCATCGGCGGGATGGAGCGCGGCAGGCTGGCGCCGACGATCGACACCACGCACGACGAACACAAGCAGATGTTCACGGCGTACATCGGTGGGGGGAACTCACACGGGTCCGGCATGCCGGCCGATGCGCTTCAGCGCATGATCGACGCGCAGTGCGCCTGGGACGCGACGATGGCGTTTCATGCCGTTGAACTGGCGAAGAGCACGCCCGATCCGAAGGCCGTGGTCGTGGTGCTGGTGGGCAGCGGGCATGTCGCCTACAACCTCGGCATCGCGCGGCAGGCCGCCGCGTACACCGACAGGCGTGTGGCGACGGTGATGCCCATCGCGACCTCGCCGGCCTCGCCGACGTCGGTGCGTGCGTCGGTCGGCGACATCGTGTGGGGCGTGCCGACCGAGACGTACCCGCTCTACCCCACGCTCGGCGTGTCGTTCCGCAGCAACGGCGAGCAGCCCACCAACGTCCTCATGGTGGCGCCGGGATCGACGGCCGAGGCGATGGGCATCAAGGCCGGCGACGACCTGCTGACGCTCGACGGCCAGTCGATCCGCAAGGACGTCGAGATACGGGCGCTGATCGACAAGAAGCAGTGGGGCGATTCGCTCGTCGCCACGGTGAAACGCGGCGACGAGACACTCACGCTGACGGGCAGCCTCAGGCGGCGCTGAACCGTACAAGCGCCGCACCCGTGCGATGTCGACCCAGGCTAGCGCCGGCGGAGGATGGCCGTCACGGGGAAGTGATCGGACGGATACCGCTGGTTGCGCTCGGTTCTGACGATTGCGGCGTCGACGACTTCCCAGTCCGTTGTCGCGAAGATGTGGTCGATCTTCTCGCCCGACACCTGGCCGTGCTTGAAGCCCGTGAAGGTGCCTACGGGCGACGCGTTGGGGTACTTGACGCGGAATGTGTCGACCAGCGAGCCGCCCTCGCGCATCGTCGCGACCGCCGGGTTGCTCTCGCCGGAATTGAAGTCGCCCATCACGATAGCGGGCGCTTTCGGATCGCGCGCATCGATGCGTGCGCGCAGCAGCGCCGCCGACTTCTCGCGCGACGGCTGCGACTGATGATCGAGGTGCAGGTTGAACACCGTCAGTGGACGTCCATCCTGCGTCGTGAACTGCGCCCACGTGCAGATGCGGGTGATCGAATTGCCCCAGCTCGTCGACGCCACGACTGTCGGCGTGTCGGAGAACCAGAACGTGTCGCTGCGCTGGAGAGACAGCCTCGCCCGCTTGTACAGGATCGCCGTGTACTCGCCCTTCCACACCCCATCGTCGCGTCCGACGCCGACGACCGAGTAGTCAGGCAGTGCGTCGACGATGTACGCGATCTGGTCGTGAAGCGCCTCCTGGAGGCCGACGACGTCTGGCGCTTCGGCACGCAGCACGTCGACGAGGAACGCCTTGCGGTTGTCCCAGTGGTTGTCGCCGTCCTTCGCGGTGCCGT
>CAYRAE010000031.1:0-10429 GCA_964422175.1 uncultured Luteitalea sp.
GCGAGGAGCGCACGCGCCTGATCCTCGAGCACGCACTCGACGCCGTCGTCTCGTTCTCCGCGCGTGGGCATGTCACCGAGTGGAACCTGCGCGCCGAGGAATTGTTCGGACGTTCGCGCGTGGAAGTCGTCGGACGTCCGATTCATGAGGTCGTGCTGGCGCCGTCGGAGCGCGCCGCGTTCATCGACGCGCTCGGGGGCGGCTTCCCTCCGACGTGCACGCTCGGCGTCAGGCGTCGCGCAGAGGTGATCGGGGAGCATCGCGACGGCCGCGAGCTGTCGCTCGAACTGTCGCTCGTGCCGGTGCCCTCATCGTCCGGCCTGTCCTACTGTGCGTTCCTGCGCGACCTGTCCGAGCGCCGCGAGAGCGAGGCCAAGCGCGCCAGCCTCGAGGCGCAGCTCAGGCAGTCGCAGAAGATGGAAGCGATCGGCAAGCTGGCGGGCGGCGTGGCGCACGATTTCAACAACCTGCTCACCGTGATCCAGGGGCAGTCCTCGCTGCTCGAAGACGGCGTGCTGGACCCGGCCGAGATCGGGCCCGCCGCGCACGCGATCGGCGAAGCGGCCGACAAGGCCGCCGAGCTCACGCGCCAGCTGCTGGCCTTCAGCCGGCGTCAGGTCGTGCAGCTCACGCCGATGGACGCCAACGAACTGGTGGCCGATCTCGGCAAGCTGCTGCGGCGTCTCATCGGCGCCGACATCGAGCTGCACACCGTGCTTGCGCCGGGGCGCGTCCACATCAATGCCGATGCGGGGATGATCGAGCAGGTGCTCATGAATCTCGCCGTCAACGCGCGCGACGCGATGCCGACGGGTGGTTCGCTCGTGGTGTCGACGGCCATCGTGCACGCGCGGCCGCCGCGGTCGGCGCCAGGAGCACCCGGACCGGGTGTGTACGCGCGGCTCACGGTGCGCGACTCGGGCACGGGCATCGCGAACGAGCACCTGCCGCATATCTTCGAGCCGTTCTACACCACCAAGGACAAGGCCCGATCGACGGGGCTCGGACTGGCCACCGTGTTCGGCATCGTCGAGCAGCATCGCGGATGGGTGGAAGTCCGGACGAAGGTGGGCAACGGCACGCAGTTCGACGTGTACGTGCCGCAGTGTGCGGCGGTCGACGTCGTGACGCCTCCTGCGCGCACCGCGGCTCCGCCGCTGCCGCGAGGCCATGAGTGCATCCTGGTGGTCGAGGACGAACTGCCGGTGCGGGAGATGGTACGCGACGTCCTCGTGCGCCAGGGGTATCGCGTGCACGAAGCAGCCTCGGGCCGTGAGGCGCTGGAGCTCTGGGAGCGCCTGCACGGCGAGATCGATCTGGTGCTCACCGACATCGTGATGCCCGACGGCATCATGGGCACGGACATGGTGGCCGCGCTCCGACGGTCGCGACCCGACCTGCCCGTCATCTTCTCCAGCGGGTACAGCCACGAGCCAGACGAGTCGCAGTCGTCGCTCGTCGACGGCGTCAACTTCCTCCAGAAACCCTACCGCCCCGCATCGCTCATCCGCCTGATCCGCGAACGGCTGGAGCGGCGTTGACGGGACCGGACGAGCCCGGCCCGTCAAATTTCAGAAGTTCACAATTTCAGAATTGCTTACCTTCAGTAGCGCTTCGACGGTTGGTGGTCGTATGAAATTCTGAAACTACCCGCAGTGCACCCCCGTGCCGCCGACGCCGCAGTAGCCGTTGGGGTGCGTGTGCAGATACTGCTGGTGATAGTCCTCGGCGAAGTAGAACGTCGGCGCCGCGACGACCTCGGTGGTGATGTCGCCGTAGCCGGCGTTCCGCAACGCAGTCTGGTAAGACGTTCGTGACGCAAGTGCCTCGTCGCGTTGTGCGTCGTCGTACCAGCCGATGAGCGAGCGGTACTGCGTCCCCACGTCGTTGCCCTGACGCATCCCCTGCGTCGGGTCGTGGTGCTCCCAGAACGTGCGCAGCAGCGTGTCGTACGACACGACACGCGGGTCGAACACCACGCGCACGACCTCGGTGTGGCCGGTGAGACCCGAGCACACCTCTTCGTACGTCGGGTTCGGCGTATGCCCGCCCGCGTAGCCGGCAGCCGTCGAGATGACGCCGGGGAGTTGCCAGAACTTCCGCTCGACGCCCCAGAAGCACCCCATGCCGAAGAGGGCCGTCGCAGTGCCGTCGGGGAACGGTCCAGTCAGGGACGCCGGGAGGACATGATGCCGGGAAGGCACCGGCATGGCCTCGTCGCGGCCAGGCAGGGCTTCGGCGGCAGTGGGAACGTGGAGTTTGCGAGGATCGTGAAACCGCATGGGATGGCTCGATGCTGGCTCTTCGACTCTCGTGGCGCGCGTGGCACGGGCGGAAGAGCGAACGCTCGTGCGGCGGTCAGATGTGGATGAACGGATACGCCGGCGTGTTGCGCCAGATCCAGAATGCCACGGTCACGACCACCATGGCCCAGGAGATCGCGGTTCGGGCACGCACCGTGCGCCGCGCGTCGGCCATCGACGGCATCAGGGCGAACGCGGCGAGCGCGGGTCCGCTGATGAACGCCCACGGGTTGTAGGCGAAGGCCAGTGCCACCTCACCGTGCAGCAGCAGGTGCACGGCGCGCGTGAGCCCGCAGCCCGGACACGCGAAGCCGGTGAGGGTGAGATACGGACAGGGTGGTGTGAGCGTGTGCCGCGTCGGGTCGAGGACGTAGAGCGCGATGCCGGCGACGGTGATGAAGACGGCGGCGGTGACCGCCGTCTTCCGGGTGAGCGGTCCTGTCACGCGACCCCTCTTACATGCCTCCGGTCAACGCGCCGAGCATGGCCATCCCGCCGAAGAACAGGATCCAGAGCAGTCCGAGCACCAGGAGGATCGTGCCGATGATGCCGAGGATCTTGGCCGCTTGCGCCATGCCACGGTTCGACTCGGCGATCCGGCCGGCGTTGATCTGCTCGAGTTCGCCGTTGGCCAGATACCACGCCACGGGCGCCAGCAGGCCACAACAGATGATGCCGAGCACGCCGAAGACGACGGCCATCGTGGCCTTGCTGTTCTCCTGGGCGACGGGGATCGCAGGGGGGATGGGTGTGGACATGCGCGCGCGACTCCTGTTCGGAAGGTTCGAACGTCCTGACGATCGTGAACTGGTGAAAACCGTGAGCAGTCTCGCACAACTCGGCCATGGGACGAAATGCCCGCACCCGTGCGGGCAGGTGTGAGAGAGTGATCTTCACGCGCAATCCGTACGCGCGAGGAGGTGGAATGGAAGGCATATTCCCGGCGTGGGGGCGCATCCTTCGTGGATACCGGCCCAACCTGTCCATCGAGATCACGCGGGAGTGCCCCTTGCGCTGTCCCGGGTGCTACGCGTACGGCGATGACCATCTCGGCGGCGACCTCACGCTGCGTCAGATGTCCGATCTCAAGGGCGAGGCACTCATCGCCGGTGTGCTCGACGCCGTCCGCGTCCACAAACCGCTCCATCTCTCGATCATCGGCGGCGAACCGCTCGTGCGCTTCCGCGAGCTCGATCAGTTGCTGCCGCAGTTGTCGGCGCAGGGACTCTACGTTCAGGTGGTCACCAGCGCCGTGCGGCCTGTACCTGCCGCGTGGGCTTCGATTCCGCGCCTCCAGATCGTGGTGTCGATCGACGGACTGCCAGCCGAGCACAACGTGCGCCGCGCGCCCGCGACATACGACCGCATCCTGAAGCACATCGCCGGGCATCAGATCACCGTGCACTGCACCGTGACGCGGCAGATCGTGCAGCGCGACGGCTATCTCGAGGAGTTCACGCAGTTCTGGTCGGAGAATGCCGACACGCGGCAGATCTGGTTCAGCCTCTACACCCCGCAGATCGGCGAGGAATCGGAGGAGCGCCTGCGCCCCGAGGATCGCGCGCGTGTAGTGCAGACGCTGCTCGACCTGCGCACGCGCTACCCGAAGCTGCGCATGCCGAAGGGGATGATCGAGGTGTACCTGCATCCACCCTCGTCGCCCGATGACTGCACGTTCGCGCAGACCACGATGTGCGTGTCGTCGGATCTGGAGCGACGGATCACGCCGTGCCAGTTCGGGGGCAATCCCGACTGCGAACAGTGCGGATGCATCGCGTCAGCAGGTCTTGACGCGATCGCCAGGCACCGCCTGCCAGGCGGCCTCCGCGTCGGCGCGATCTTCGATGCCTCGCTGGGCATCGGCAGAGCGGTGGCGAAGCTCCGGCAACCGGCAACGGGCAACGGGCAACCGATCACCAATACGTGACGTGACCGGCCGGGCTCGGAGAGCCGGCCCTACCTTCTGCGGCGGTGTTGGCCGACCCTCACTGGTAGGGCCGGCCCTCCGGGCCAGGCCGCTTACTTGATCGCCAGTTCGTTCTTGATCGTCGCCGCTGGTGCGATGTCCTTCGCGGTCTTTTCTGCAAGGGCCTTTGCTGCGGCGGTCTTCACCGTGCCCTTCAGCGTCACCGTGTGACCATCGGCCGACGTGTCGACGGTGATGCCTGACGCGTCGAGACCCGACGCGGTCGCGAGTGCCGTCGTGACAGCGCCTGTCGTGGCCGCGGCAGACATCGCCGTGGCGGCCTTCTGCGTCGCGGCCGCGGCGGCAAGGGCGGCCGATGCGCCAGCCTGCATCATCTTGTCGGCTGCATCGGCACCGCCGGCCTTGGCGGCGTCGGCCATTTCCGCGGCGGATTTCCGCATCTCGGCGCCCGCCGCTTCCATCTGCTGGCCCATCGACTTGGTCGCCGCGTCCATCTGACGCGCGGCGTCCGCCGTCGCGGCCTGCACCTGCTTGGCAGCGGCTTCCGCCGCCTTGGCTGCTTCTTCGGCCCGCCGCTCGGCCTCGGACTTCCCGCATCCCATCATCAGGCTGGCCATCAGCAGACCCGCCACCGTCGTCATCACCGTGCGCATCACCATCGCTCCTCGTGGAAGGGACATTCGGAGGCGCACACGTGCCACACGCCCCCCGAGCAGGACAACGTCGTGCAGCGAGCAAACGCACGGCGAGGGCGGCGAGAACGGATGTCGCGAGAGACGGGTCGATTGTTCGATCGGGCCGGCTCAAGCGTTCTGAATCAGAAGGCAGCTCATCAAGATTCTCGAAAGGACGTGCGAACGTGCGCACTTATTGGCTTTTCTCGCTCACCTCGGCCGTGTGTGTCGGCTTCCTCCTTGCCGCGGCGCCAGTGCTCGTGGCCCAGGCCCGTCGCCCCTCGGCCGGTGCCACACAGAAAGCGGCTCCGAAAGCCGCCGCGAAGGCGCCCCCCAAGGCCAACCCCACGGTGAGCCTGGCCGGCATCCAGATCGCCGCGCGAAGCCTGGGCAAGGCGCGTTTCGGCGACACGGTGGCCTTCGGCGGGAAGTCTGGGCTGACGCTCGCGCTGGCGGTGAAAGTGGCCCCTGGCACGGCGATCCTGGACATCGACGACGATGAATCCGTCGTCAATGCGTGGACCGACGACAAGGAGACGGACCTGAACGTCGAGCCGGACTGGGACTCGTTCCCCGACTACACCGAAGACCAGACGGCTGGGATCACGACGGTCAGCACCGTCATGCTGCCGGCCGCGGGTGCGCAGCAGATCACGATCTCGGGCGCGCTGGCCGTGACGACGGCGGCGGGCACGCGCAACGTGCAGGCGAAGAAGGTGGCGCTCGCGAAGGGCACCACCTTCCCGCTCGGCGCGATCGCCGGATCGATCAGCGAGTTCGAGCCGAGCGAGTCAGGCGGAAGCCTCTCGGTGCGTCTCACGGGCTCCGGTCTCGACGCGATCAAGCGCATCCGCTTCCTCGACGCGGCGGGTAACGAGATCGAGAGCGACACGAACGGCTCGATGCGGTCCTCGTCCGAGAGCGAGTATGCCTTCACGCTCAAGGCCAAGGCGACGGCCGTCACCGTGGAGGTCGAATTCTGGCAGAACCTCCAGACGACGGCCGTGCCGTTCTCGCTCACGGCTGGCGTCGGATCCGTGCGCTGATTCCGGCCGTCCCTACCTGGACGATCTGAGGTACGCGAGCAGGTCGGCGAGCTCCTGCGCGGACATGGCCTCTTCGAAGCCGGTGGGCATGAGCGACGAGGGCGCTGCGGTCATCGAGACGATGTCGCGACGAAGGATGGCGTGCGGCTGTCCGGCCGCGTCGCGCACGGTGACGCTGTTGGGCGCTTCGGACTCCAGTCGGCCGAAGAGCGCGCGGCCGTCGCGTGTCTCGACGGCGTACGCGTCGTAGCCCGGCGTGATCTCGTGGTCGGGCACGACGATGTGGAGCAGGATGGCGTCTGCTGGTTGATTGCGGATGCCGCTCAGGTCCGGTCCGGTGTGCCCGCCGCTGCGATCCACCGTGTGACACGCCTGGCAGTGCCGCGTGTACTGGTGGGCGCCGCGTGAGGGATCGCCCGCACGGCGCAGCACGTCGGGCCGCACCCGTTCGTAGATCTGCATGCGGTTGCCGGCGCTACCGGGGTTCGTGTCGGATCCAGACTTGCCCGGTCCTGACGTGAGCAGCCGTGCCGCACGCGCGCGAATCGCTGGATCGCGGTGACGCACCAGCCGATCCCGCCACGCGACGTTGAGGACGGTCGGGCGGATCTGCTGCTGTTCGAGCGCGTCAAGGAGTACGTGAACGTGCCGCGCTTCTCCGAGCAGCAGGGTCAGCGCGGCGTCGCGCGTCCGCGGCGTGTAACTCTGCCAACGACGCGCGTCGAGCAGACGGGCTGCCGCCTCTCGTTCGGACATCTCGCCCAACGCGCGCACGGCCGCCAGCTGTACATCGGCTGGCACGGACGGTGCCAGCAGACCGAGGAGCGCCTCACCGGTGTCTCCGAAGTGTCGGTGTCCGAGCACCTCCACGGCCGGCACGCGCAGCGCTGCTGGCGTGTCGTCGGACACGGCCATGGTGCGTGCATGCACCATCAGCGCATCGACGCGTGTGCGAGCCGTCCGCGCCCGGGGCGTGTCAGCCGCCAATATCGACAGGAGAGGCGATCGGCCAGCCTCCGCCATCCCACGCGCACGCAGGCCGCGCGCGAGCCCCACCAGCGCTGCCGGTTGCCAGGTGGGGTCGGTTGCCGGATCGGCGATGGACGCGATGAGGTCGATGCAGCGTTCGACCGATTCGGCGGCGCCGAACACCTGGCCGAGGTCGGCCATCACGGCGGCGCGAACGGCGGCCGTCATGGGCGAGTCCGTGAATGCGTCGAGGAACGCGCCTGCGCGCGTGCCGATCCCGCTGAGCACGGCGGCTCGCATCCAGCGGTCCGTGCCATCACGTCGCGCCAGCGCGGCGAGTGCGTGCACCGCTCGCTGATCGGCAATGTCGCCGAGCGCCAGCGCCACGCGCAGCCGAACGTGCGCATCGTCGTCGGCGGCGAGCGTCAGGACCGCGTCCAGCAGCGCGGGAGAGGACGTCAGGCGTCCTTCCGCGATCCGAACGGCGTTCTCGCGGATGCCAGGCCGGCCATCACGTAAGGCGCGACTGACATCATCGTCTTCGAGGGCGTCGAGCCCGTCGAGCGTCCAGAGCGCATGGAGCCGCCCCATTTCCTCGGGCGATGACGCCGCGAGCGTCCGGAGGTGCACGACGGCATCGTGCGCCCGTCGCTCGACGAGCAGGCGCTGGGCGGTGTCACGTCTCCACGCATTCGGATGCGTCAGCGCCGCCACGAGCGTCTCGGTCGAGGCATCGCCGAGAACAGTGCCGAGCCCGACAGGTGGACGAGCCTCAGCGGCCAGTCGATAGATGCGGCCTCGCTCCTTGCCAGCGCGGAAGTCGAAGAGCGGCCGGCTCGCTTCCGGCACGTACTGCGGGTGATCGATGTCCCTGCGGTACATGTCCACGACGTACAGCGCGCCATCGGGTCCATTGGCGCTGAACACGGGTCTGAACCACGTATCGGTGGACGCGAGAAACTCCACGCCCGCGCGTGCGGGTCGCGATCGGAACGTCGCGCCCATCGGCTCGCGCACTTGCCGCTGCACGAGATTCTGCGCCGACTCGCAGATGAAGAGGCTGTCGCGATCGCCGTCCGGCAGCGCGTCGCCGCGATGCATGTGCACGCCACTCGCCGCGGTGAACGTTCCGGCGTGAGGGGTGCCCATCAGGTTCGGGATGAACGACGCGGTGGTCAGGTCGCGGCTGATGGGCCACACGACGGCCTCGGCACCGACGGTCGACACCTCCTGCACCGTCTCGGAGAACGTGAGGTGCGGGTTGCGCCGCAGGTACCGTGGCTCGAGCACGACGTGCCACACGGGATGGCGATTGGAGCAGATGAAGCGACGGCCGTGGTCGTCGAATGTCAGGCCGTACTGTCCCTGTCCACCGATCAGCTCGAACGCGAGCGTGCGCGGATTGACGCGCGAGTCGCTCGAGGCGAACGCGACGGGCGGCTGGTCGGGTCGATCGGGTGCCACCACGCGTCCGCCGTTCAGGCCGCTCGTCAGGTAGATCCAGTTGTCGAGGCCGGAGGTCGGGTGGCTGAAGCGGATCTGTGCCGTCCGTGTGGCGTCGAAGCCCGTGAGCACCACGCGTCGTTCGTCGGCCACGCCGTCGCCGTCGGTATCCTTCAGATACAGCAGGTCTGGCGCGCACGTGACGAAGACGCCGCCGTTCCACACCATGATGCCGTTGGGGTAGGTGAGGCCTGTCGCAAAGTCCGTGCGCCTGTCGTAGCGCCCATCGCCGTCCGTGTCGATGAGCCGTGCGATGACACCCTGTGCCTCCTGTGGCGGCTCACCGTCGAGCGGATCGGGGTATCCACGATTCTCGACCACATAGAGCCCACCGCGTTCGTCGAACGCGATGGCCACGGGACTCCGGACGAGCGGTTCGGCGGCCACCAGGTCGATGCGATATCCGGGCTCGAGCACGAACGCGGCAAGTGCATCGGCAGGCGAGAGCGGCGGCCGATCGTCAGCGTGTGACGGATCGTGGGCAGACCGCGGCAGCTGCGTACAGGACATGGTCGCCAGCAGGAGCGCCACGGGCGCGAGCGGTGGTCTGAGCATGGCAATCGGTGGTCGCTGTCGCTCCGTCGTCGGCGTATTCCTATCTCAACGCTGCGAACATCGCCAGCAGCGCGTCGGTCATCTTGCGGGCGGCGTCCGGCTCCACGCGGTTGGTGCCGAGCCACGTCTCGTAACCACCGAGTTCGTGATGACGGGCCGTCGGCAGGTATCCTTCGGAGCCGTTGGCCAGCGAGATGGTGAAGCTCTGCGCGAACGGTGTCTTGTCCTTGATCTCGATGCCGATCTCGGCGAAGACCTCGAAGGGCATCGTGGCGATGCCGAGATCGCCGATGCGCACGGCCTGCAGGACGACGTCGAGGGTGGACGGGACGCCGGCGCGGCCGAGGGTGCGCTCGGCATAGATGCGCTCGCGCGGATGGCGCAAGGGCGCATCTGCCGGACGCGCCATGACCGCCTTTGCCCATGCCAGCAACTCCGGCGCAGGTCGGCGCGTTTCGAGTGTCATCGTCTGCTGCGCCATGCGGACTGGTGCCGCGTCGTGCCAGGTCAGCTGCTGGTAGGCGTCGAAGACACGCGCGGCAACGCGATTGGCCACGCGCGCCATGCGCTCGTATGAAGGCAGTGGCTGCTGCCCGCCACGGACGTCGACGTTGTTGACGTCGCCGCTGGTACCGTTCGAGAGGATGGCGACGAAGCGCGGTGCGCGCTCGTCCTCACCGATCATGTGCGCCAGGCGCCGCGCGAACACGCCGAAGTAGTCGGCCGAGACGTGGCCTGCAGGTACGCCGCCGACGTAGTGGAGCGAGTAGTTCGCGAGAACCGAGATCGGCCGTCCGTCCAACGCGCGGACGGCGAGGACCGCGATCTCGGGGTCTGTGGGGCCGGCCGGCTCGATCAGTTCCCGACTGCCGACACGCGGATTCATCTGCACGCGGTCGGTGCTGCCGAACGGGTTCTCGAGGTGCGGGCCCGGGTGCATGAACCACCGGCGGTTGAACACCTCGTCTGGCAGTGAGGCACGTCCCCAGGCGACCTGCGCGGGCTCGAGGTTCGCGACGCCCAGGCGGATGCTGTCGGCGATGCGCGTGGCGAGGAAGGTCTGGTAGTCGTCGAGCGCCGGCGACACCTCGTACTCGGCTGGCGACCAGCGCTCGCCGAGCGATGTCGTTGCCGAGTGTGTGTGCGTCGCGCTGACGAGGATGCGCTCGGCGGGAATACCCGTGTGTGTGCGCGCCAGTCGCTTGGCGTGGTCGATCACGTGCCGCGGGACGCCGAGGCTGTCGACCACCACGATCGCCACACGCGTCTCACCATCGTCCAGCACGAGGCATCGCGCGTGCAGTTCGTCGTGGACATAGGTTGCCGGCGTCGGCGTCCAGTTGCCGACGATGAGACCGCCGAGCGTGGGCGTGATATTGGCAGTGGCCGCGCCCGCGCGGAAGCGGGGCGGTGTCGCCTCCTGTGCGCGTGCAGGCAACGCGGCGAGCGAGA
>CAYRAE010000031.1:10529-18564 GCA_964422175.1 uncultured Luteitalea sp.
GCTGACCCGCGGCCTTCATCTCCTGACCGTGAACGCTCATGGTCTCGCCCAGGCGTGCCTGCCGGGCACTGAGCTCTTGCTGACGAGCGTGAAGTTCCTTCATCGACGCGTCGAACTCGGCCGATAGCTCACGCTGCTCGTCCCGGGCCCGCGCCGCGGCTTCGCGAGCCGCCGCACGAGCGTCCTGCTGTGCCGCGCGGTCTGATGCCACTGCCCGTTCCGATTCGCGGACACGTTCGGCGTGACGGGCGGCGTGGATGGCGGCGACGCGCGCGTGCGTCGCACCAACCTCGGCCTGTCTGGCGCCGATCTCGGCCTGGCGTGTGCCGATCTCAGCCTGTCTCTCGCCCTGCGCGCGCATCAGCGCGCCGATGCGATTCATCTCCTGGCCTACGGCGGTGACGGGCGCGAAGGCATCGCGCACGGCCTGGATCGTCGAGGGATCGCGCGTGACGTACGACGTGCCGTCGTGCCGGAACCAGAGCAACGTGTCGTCAGCCGCTGTCTGCTGTCGCTCGGCTTCAGCCCTGTGGCGTGAGCTGCCTGCCGAGATCGAGCGGCCATGGCCGTCGAGCAGGATGAACGGAAGTCCGTCGTTGCCGAGGTGCCATTCGCTTCGTGCCGATGGTGCCGGCGGTGCGGGTGGCGCTGGCGGGGCTGGCGGCGCGCCCGGCGCCGGCGGTGCGGGCTGTGGCGCGGGAGCCGGGACGCCGAATGACGCCCGTGGCGCGGCAGGCGGAGCCGGTGGTGCGACGGCGTGCGGTGCCGTCGGTGGGGCCGGTGCATGGGCGGGCATCGGTGGAACTGGCGGCAGCGGCGGTACCTCGTCATCGGATGCAGGCGCTGGCACGTCAGGGAGAACGGCCACCGGTGCGAGCGGCGCTGGTGGTGCGGGCGGCGCGGGGACGTCTGGCCCGAACGTTGCGGGCGTCGGTGGCAGCGGTGCAGGAGCAGGGACGGGCGCCGCGACGGCGACAGGTGTGGGCGGTGGTTGCGGCGCCGGTGCCGGCGCGGGCTGCGCCGCGATGGTCAGCGGCAGCAGCAGCGCGGGCACGCCCGCACTGGTCCACCACCACCGCGACGGACGCGTGTGTACACGATCGAGCATCGTCAATCTCCTCTTCAACTGGCTGAACGACCGAGACGCGCCCGCGGCCGCGAGCACATCGTCCGTGGTGGCCACACCGAGCTTCACGATCGCGCGGCCGTAGTCGGCCGGCGCGACGTCGAGTGTCTGCAGGACTTCGGCATCGCACGCTTCTTCGCGCGCGGCGAGGTACTCGCGCAGTGCGAGGCGCGCGAGTGGATGGAACGCGAACACGCGTGACGCGATGGCCGGCACCCACCCCCAGGCGAGATCGTGCCGGCGCACGTGCGCGAGCTCGTGCCCCAGCACGAGATCGAGTTCATCGCTTGTCAACGTGTCGGGGCTCGCCGCGGGAAGCACGATGGCGGGGCGGATGATGCCCATGAGCAACGGCACGCTTGCGATGCGCGACGCGAGGACGCGCGGCACGACCGGCAGCGCGAAACGCGCCACGAGATCGAGCGCGCGACGGATGACGTGAGGGGGCGCAGGAATCGCGTCTCGCCTCAGGCGTCGTACGGTTCCCAGCGCTCGCCAGAGACCCGCGGCGTGCAGCGCGAGCATCGACAGCCAGATCGCGACGAGCACGACAGGCCAGAACGTTGCGTACGGGAGCGTCACGCGCGACGCGGCCACGTCGGCATGCGCCGCGCGATCGACGACGTCGTACGCGATGGGGACGTCATTCGACGTCGCAAGGGGGAAGGCAGGTCGCAGCTGACTGTCGACGAGCGTCACTCCCGGCGCGCGGCCGTCTTCGACAACCGCCATGGCGCGTTCCGGTACCGGCAGCCATGGCAGGACCACGCCCGGAAGCGGCAGCAGACCGATCACGAGCTTCAACGACACGGACCACCACAGCCATGTGCGCGCGGACGCCGGCAGGGATGGCACCGCGCGGATGACGGCCCACACGACGAGGGCGCACACGGCGCCGTCGATCGACGCGCGCGTCAACCCGACGAGCACGTCGAAGCTGCCGGTCCGGAGCAGGTCGGCGAGCGTCAGCAGCGTCATGACGACCTCTTCGTGCGGTGTTCGAGGCGGGCCACGAGGGCCTGCAGTTCCGCCAGCTCTTCGGGGGTGACGTTCGCCTCGTCGCTCAGGTAGGCGACGAACGGCGACACCGACCCGCCGAGGGTGCGAGAGACGAACGTGCCCACGGCGTCTCTCAGGACCTCGTCAGGTCCTGCGGCGGAGGTGTAGCGGAACACGCCATCGGTACGCCTGCGCGACAGGTGTCCCTTCTTGCGCAGTCGCTCCATCATCGTGAGGATGGTCGAGCGGGCGAGGTCGCGCGGCGCGCCGTACTGATCGGCGACTTCGCCGACCGACACGGCCGGGTGCTCGGCCAGCCAGGTGAGGAGTGCGAGTTCCTGCTCGCCAGGTCGCTTGATGATCGCCACGTTGCCGTTCCTCGGGTTGACTACAGTTGTCGTCAGCATGGGCAGTGTGCCACTGACTACAGCTGTCGTCAACCTCGGAACGTCAGACGAGCGCGCCCCCGGAAAGGTTCACAGCGTCCAGTCCGGACCGGCGGGGGACTGCGGCACGTCCTCGTGACCCTGCTCGACGTAGAGATTGGTCCAGTACTTCACGTCAGTCGCGCCGTTGTACGTGAGCACGTCCATCACGACGCGCTCGCGACCGTCGGGGTTCTCCACCTGAACGGCCACCACGAAGCCTCCCGCCGCGAGGGTGGCGGCGGCGAGCTCCTGGAACGCCGACGTGTCGGAGACCCACCGCTCGATGGTGCGGAACCAGCGACCGACGAGGCCGCCGGCGTCACCTGACGGATCCAGCGCGCGTTCGCCGTCGACGCCCGCGAAGACATCCACGGCATCACGGGAGACACCGAGCGCCGCGAGGTCACGCAGCGTGCGCGTCACGCCGTCGTGCGCGGTGAACAGTCCCGTGACGCGATGGTTGGGGTTGTAAGCCGTCTGATCGTTTTCGAGTGGTGGATTGACGCGTGCCATGGATGAACCTCCACTCCATGACAGTGCAAGCACCGTACCGTCCCGCGCGCCGCGCGGGGATGAGCGCCACGGCGGCGCACGTCACGACGATGCAGAGGGCGCTGATGGCATGGGCCACGGGATCGAAGAGACTGACCGCCGCCGAGATCTGCTCGGCCGCGGGTGTCGCGAGCAGGGCCGCGCCGACGGTGGCGGTGAGCGCCGTGCCGATGAGTAAGCCAATGATGACGTGACGCGCCGACGGCGTCAGAGCGGGCGGACCTGGATGTTCCTGAAGTGAACGCGGCTCTTGGGGTCGTGGCCCTGCAGCGCGAACGTGCCCTTGGAGAGGAGGCGCTGCGCCATGCTGGCGGGGCGTTCCACGCCGGCCGGCTCGGTGTAGGCCACCGTCGTGACGCCGTTCACCTTGATCGTCACGGTCTTGCCCTTGACGATCACGAGCTGCGTGAACCACTCGTTGTCGCGCGCCGGAGCCGAGTTCATGTAGTTGACGATGTTGTAGAGACTGCCGGTGCGGATCGGGTCGGTGTGCGAGTTGTTCACCTGCACCTCGTATCCCTTCTCCGGCCAGCCGCCTTCCTGGTACTCGGTGTGGAAGTACATCCCCGAGTTGGAGCCAGGGAACGTCATCACGTCGGCCTTCCACTCGAAGTCGGTGAACACGTGGTCCTGCACGGGGCCCGTGTAATAGAGGTGCGCGCGGGGCCCGAACACGACGATCGCGCCGTCCTGCACGCTGAACGTCGCGGCGTTCTCGCCGACCTTCCAGCCGTCGAGCGTCTTGCCGTCGAAGAGCGAAATCCAGCCGTCCTGGGCCCGCAGGGACACGAGTGAATGGGGGGCAAGCAGCAGGGCGGCGCCGCACAGGGCGGTCAGCAACGACAGTCGGACGCGCATCGAACCTCCATCGAAAGACGCGGCGACTCTATCATGGACGGTTGGGTGTCCTGATGATCACGTTCTCGAAGATCTCCAAGCAGTACGGCCGCCAGGTGTTGTTCGTCGACGCCTCGTTCCAGCTCAATCCCGGCGAGCGCGTCGGCCTCGTCGGTCCCAACGGCGCCGGCAAGACCACGCTCTTCCGCATGATCGTCGGCGAGGAGTCGGCCGACGAGGGCGATCTCTCGGTGCCGCGCAAGCTCACCGTGGGCTACTTCAGGCAGGACGTCGAGGAGATGAGCGGACGTTCCGTGCTCGACGAGGCGATCGCCGGCAGCGGCCGCGTGGGCACGCTGCACCACGAACTTGACGCGCTCCAGCACGCCATGGGGGATCCCGACCGCGCTGACGACATGGATCGCATCCTCGAGCGATTCGGCGAAGTGCAGGAGGAGTACGACCACCTCGGTGGCTACGCGCTCGAAGCGCAGGCCCGAGACGTGCTCCAGGGCCTCGGGTTCGAGGACGCGCAGATCGACGGCGATGTCGGTGCCCTCTCCGGCGGCTGGAAGATGCGTGTCGCGATGGCGCGCGTGCTGCTCGGCAAGCCAGACGTGCTGCTGCTCGACGAGCCCACCAACCACCTCGACATCGAGTCGATCCTGTGGCTCGAACGCTTCCTGAAGTCGCTCGACGGCGCGCTCCTCATGACGTCGCACGACCGCGAGTTCATGAACCGCATCGTCACGAAGATCGCCGAGATCGACGGCGGCGAGATCACCGTCTACTCGGGCAACTACGAGTTCTACGAGCGTGAGCGTGCGCAGCGCGAGGCCAACCGCGAAGCGGCGTACGCGCGCCAGCAGGCGATGCTCGCCAAGGAACAGCGCTTCATCGAGCGCTTCTCCGCGCACGCCGCCAAGGCCGCGCAGGTGCAGAGCCGGGTGAAGGCGCTCGAGAAGATCGAGAAGATCGAGCTGCCGAAGAAGCGGAAGGTGGTGCAGTTCAAGTTCCGCCAGCCGCCGCGATCGGGCGACAGGGTCGCCGTGCTCGAGGGCGTCACGAAGGCGTACGGCGATCGCGTGGTCCACGACGGCCTGTCGATGAACATCGTGCGCGGCGAACGCTGGTGCGTGATGGGGAAGAACGGCGCGGGCAAGTCCACGCTCCTCCGGATGATCGCCGGTGCGCTGCCGCCGGACGCCGGGCAGGTCACGCTCGGCGCAAGCCTCCAGATGGGGTACTTCGCGCAGCAGTCCCTGCAGGTGCTCGATCCGGACCTCACGATCGAGGAGCAGTTCCAGAAGGACTTCCCGCAGGAGTCGATCGGCGTGCTGCGCAATCTGCTCGGCGCGTTCCAGTTCGCCGGCGACGATGTGGACAAGCCGATCCGGGCGCTGTCTGGCGGCGAGCGGACGCGGTTGGTGATCGCGCGGATGCTGCTGTATCCGCCGAACTTCCTCGTGCTCGACGAGCCGACCAATCACCTCGATCTCGAAACGAAGGAGATGCTGATCGAGGCTCTGACGGACTTCGAGGGCACGATGATCTTCGTCTCGCATGACAGGACGTTCCTGCGCGGACTGAGCAACCGCGTGCTCGAACTGGGCGGCGAGAGCGGGCGCGAACGGGAGCCGCACCTGTTCCCGGGAACGTATGTCGAGTACGTTCAGCGCACCGGGCATGAAGCGCCTGGCGTCCACGCCTGACGCACCTGTGCGTCACGGCGGCCCCTTGCGCTCGACGGCCGCTTCGCCATACAAGGCGCTATGGACCGTCGTGACCTCCTGAAGCAGGGCAGCCGCGCGCTTGCCCTCGCCGCGCTGCCGCTGCCGATATCCATCGCCGCACGCGCGCAACCGAAACCGCGCCGCGTCGGCCTCATCGGCTCGGGCTGGTACGGCAAGGCCGACCTGCTGCGCCTCATCCAGGTGGAGCCCGTCGACGTGGTGTCGGTGTGCGACGTCGACTCGCAGATGCTCGCGGGCGCCGCGGAGATCGTCGCGTCGCGGCAGGCGTCGCGAAAGACACCACGCACGTATCGCGACTACCGCGAGATGCTGAAGGAGCGCGATCTCGACGTCGTGCTCATCGGCACGCCCGATCACTGGCATGCGCTGGCGGCCATCGAGGCGATGCAGGCAGGCGCGCACCTCTACCTGCAGAAGCCGATCAGCGTGGACATCGCCGAGGGGCAGGCGATTCTCGCCGCGGCGCGCCGCCACAACCGCGTGGTGCAGGTCGGCACGCAGCGCCGCAGCACGCCGCATCTGATCAACGCGCGCCGGCGGGTGATTCAGGAAGGCCTGCTCGGGAAGATCGCGTACGTGGAGATCTACTGCTACTACCACATGCGCACGCGCGAGAATCCGCCTGACGCGACACCACCAGCCACGCTCGACTACGAGATGTGGACGGGACCCGCGCCCATGCGGCCCTACAACTCACTCGTCCATCCACGCGGATGGCGTGCCTTCATGGAATATGGCAACGGCATCGTCGGCGACATGTGCATCCACATGCTCGACATGGTGCGCTGGCTGCTCGACCTGGGCATGCCGGCACGCGTGGCGTCCACGGGCGGCATTCTCGTGCAGCCGAACAGCAAGGCGAACATCAGCGACACACAGACGGCGACATTCGACTTCGGAACGCTGCCCGTGGTGTGGACGCATCGCACGTGGGGCGACGCGCCGGATCCGAAGTACCCATGGGGCGCCACGATCTACGGAGACAAGGGCACGCTCAAGGCAAGCGTCATGAGCTGGGACTTCATCCCGCGCGGCGACGGCACGCCGCTGCGCGAGGACGTGGCGTACGAGTTCGAGCAGTATCCGGAGGATCGGACGGAGAAGGACCTGGAGCGGCACGTCGCCCCCGCGATGCGCGGACACATGCGCGACCTGCTGCGGTGCATCGACGCGGGAGGACGTCCCGTCGCCGACATCGAGGAAGGCTACATGTCGACGACGGCCTGCATCCTCGCGAACCACTCGATGCAGCTGCAGCGATCGCTCACGTGGGATCACGCGGCAGGACGCGTCGTGAACGATGCCGAGGCCAACGCGCTGCTGCGCCGGCCGTATCGCGCGCCGTGGGTCCACCCGTCGACGATGGCGTGACGCGAGCGAATGCCGCTCGCGTCAGCTGCGTCCGCGACGGCGGCCGACCGGGCGCGGCGTCGGTTCGGGCGGCATGTCGTCTCCGCCCATCACCTTGAAATTGCGCGTCACGCGTGACCTGATACCGCCGACACCTTCGAGCGTGGCGACGATCTGGTAGTCGCCCGGCGGCAACTCCTGGACGTTGAAGGTGTGGGCGCGCGCGCCGTCGACGCCATCGAGCTGACGTTCGGTGCTGGCGTAGAAGCTCGGCGCGTCGACGATCATGTGGAGGCGCCGGTTTCCAGCGTCGGGTTGGACGCGGACGACCACGCGCAGGTCCGCTCCGGCGAACGCCACGATCGGTGAGAACGTGACCGACTGAATGAGCTTGCTCGCATTCGCGGTGGTGTCGACGGTAGCCGTGACATCAACCGAGTCGGTCGCGCGCCTCGTCTGCGCGACGACCATCGTCGACATCAGCGGGAGCAGTCCGAGCACCACCAACGATCGCCACATCGTCGCCGACACGCGTGTACCCATCGCACACCACCACGTCCACAGGAACCCGACCGCTTGCGTCAGACTCTGACGTCACGGCGCAAGCCGATTGATTGGAGACACGCAACGGTACTCCTTGAAACGAGTGGACGCAAGCGGGGGCCAGCGGGACCCCTTTGGGAGGTCCCGCTGGTGGGTACTGCAGTAACACATGTATGAGGAAGGTTCCGGCACCGCACCGGCGCGAGGCCGACGCGAGGACGGAGGACACGAACCGACACGTGGACAGGACGTCCGCATGCCGGCCGTGCGGCGGGAGGGTCTTCGTGTCTACTCGATCGGCGTGTCGCGCGACGGCAGACTCACATTGATGGGCGTCACCTCGCCCGGCTGTACCGTCACGTCGGCCGTGAACGGTGTGTGTCCCGGTTTCCGCACTTCGATTCTGACGCGCCCGGCGGGCACACGGACTTCCAGCGGCCTGGTGC
>CAYRAE010000032.1:0-18217 GCA_964422175.1 uncultured Luteitalea sp.
CCGGCCCACAACAGGACGCCGATCCACGCCTGCGCGGGCGACTGGCGCAGGAACGTCGGCAGCGTGGTCCACACAGGCGTCGATGGGGCGAGGTATTCCAGCACCTGCGACGACCCGTCACGCCCTGCCACCAGCAGCAACCCCGTCTGCGCCACGGCGAGCAGCGCGGTGAGCGCCGTGCCCACGCACAGCAGCACGACCTGCGCGGCGCGGCGCACGGACTGGCCGGCACACGCTGCCCACTGCGCGGCCACGGGAACGATGAGCAGCGGCAGCGCCGACACGAGCGGCCGTCCGACGATGGCGCTGCCACCCCACCAGATGTGGAACGCGCCGACGACGCCGAGCAGTCCCGCGAACACGGCGACGATCTCGATCGCCACGCGTCGGCGCGCGCCGCCCTGTCGCCACAACACCCACAGGCCCGGCAGCACCATCAGCAGCGCCGGCGCGAAGACGAGGATGCCGTACTCCTGATCGAAGAGCAGTCCGGGCCCCCCGGACGGCAGGTACTCCAGGCGTGTCTCACGCTGCGAGCCATACGGCGCGGAGGGCGACCACGTGCCCCAGATCAGCTTGAAGAACAGGAACCATCCCGCGAGACTCACCGCGTTGGGTACGCCCAGGGCGAGCGTGCGGCGCAGCGCGATTCCTCGCTCGTCGCCGCGCGGCACCGGCAGCCACACGCGCAGCATCGTCACGACACCGAGCACGGCACCCATCACCACGTACTTCGTGCTGAACCACGGCAGGCACGCGATGGCGATGCCCGCCGTCCACCAATGCCATGCCGGACGCGTCAGTGGACTCGCCGCTGCGTCCCGCCGCGCCGTCAGCGCGAATGCGAGTGCCACCGCGCACGCCGCTGGTACTTCCGGATACACCGCGAACGTGTTGAAGATCCACGGTGGGCCGAGTGCCATGGCAGCCCACGCGAACGTGGCGGCCGACGCCGATCCCGTGACCGTCCACGCGAGGCGCCATGCGGCCGTCATCGCGATGGCCGCCAGCAGGAGCAGCGCGTAGACCACGAGATCGTAGCCGCCGACCGCGTACACCGGCGTCATGAGCACCGGCATCCCGATCGGATGGATGGAGTAGATCTGACGATCGACGCCGCGGGTGAGGTAGTGCGGCGTCAGCGTGCGATGGAAGTACTCCTGGTAGTCGCCGCGCGTATGGTTGTTCTCGATGCGCAGATCGCCGTCGCGCCAGAGGCTCTGCGCGATCACGAGATAGTGCGGTTCGTCGCCGCCGGGGAACAGCGGCGTGCGCGTGAACTGGCGTGCCAGCGCCGCCGACGACAGCAGGCTGGCGAGCAGGATGGCCACCGAAATGCCGAATGCGGAATGCCGAATGCCGAATGGCAGGGCCGCGCGCGAGAGCCGTTCGCGATCGTCAGGCGACGATTCAGCGGGTGGTGCCGACGCACGCCACGTGTCCACGGCGGCCCAGACGGCGAGTGCCGCGATCACGCCCCACGCGAGGCGCGCACCGGGGCCGGCAAGCAGCATCAGCGCCGGAAATCTGTCTGCCAGCCATGGCAGGAACGGGAGGCCGAGCAGCGCCGCACCGGCGAATACCGACGCGATCGCATCCACGACCGCCGCCGCACGTGTGCGTCGCCGCGTTGCGAGCGTGACGATGGCGAAGAGTGCCGCGCCCGCCACGATGCAGAGGCCGAGCGTGCCGAGCGCGGGCAGCATCGCCACACGCACGGCCTCCGACGGGCCCTGCATGCGGTCGATCGATCCGAGCGACGCCCAGTAGCCGAGACCGGCCGCCGCCCCACAGGCGGCGGCTGTCGCGGTGCGATGCATCATTTCGGCGAGAAGTCGACCGTCGGGACCTCCCGCGCCGCGGCGGGAGCTTCGAAGTACTTCCACTCGTCGAAGCCGAAGATCTTCGCCGTCATGTTGGACGGGAAGCGGCGGCGCAGCGCGTTGTAGGCCTGCACCTTCTCGTTGTAGCGCCCGCGCGCGACGGCGATGCGGTTCTCGGTGCCCGACAGCTCATCCTGCAGCCGCATGAAGTTCTCGTTGGACTTGAGCTGCGGGTAGTTCTCCACCACCACGAGGAGTCGTGCGAGCGCCGAGCTCTGTTCGTTGGCGGCGGCGATGGTCTCGTCGGGCGTGCGTGCGCCGGCCAGCTTCTCCCGCGACGCGGCGATGCGATCGAGGATCTCCTTCTCCTGCGCCGCGAAGCCCTTCACCGTGGCCACCAGGTTCGGGATGAGGTCGTTGCGGCGCTGCAACTGGTTCTCCACCTCCGACCATGAACCCTTGATGGCCTCCTGCTGACTCGTGAAGCTGTTGTACGAGCAGCCGGTCACCGAGAAGAGCGCCAGCGCCAGCGCCGTGCGCTGCCAGAAAGTTCGTCGATTCATCGTTGTCCTCGCGTCCACGTAGACCATCACTCCCGCACGGCTCACGCGCCCTCACCAGCGCGCGCCGCCACCTCCGCCACCACTCATCCCGCCACCGAATCCGCCGAAGCCGCCGCCGCCGAAGCTCCCGCCTCCGAAGCTGCCGCCGCCGAATCCGCCCGATCGGCCACCGCTCATGCCCGTGCCCCAGCCGCTCCACGACGGTCCCCACATCGAGTCGGCACGTCCGCGACGACGATGACCCGAGCCGCCGCCACCGCGGCTCGACAGCCACAGGAACAACACGAACAGCAGGATGATGACCCAGAGCGGGATGCCCGTACTCTGCCGGCCCGCGGGCTCGGGCCGTGGCAAATCGCCGAGCGAGACGTTCCGCTCCTTCGCGATCCGCTCGGCCACCGTCGTCACGCCGGCCAGCAGGCCCTCGCCGTAGCGTCCCTCGCGGAACAGCGGCGCCATGACCTGCCGGCTCACACTGCCGGCGAAGCCGTCGGTGATCGCGCCTTCGAGCCCGTACCCCACTTCGATCCAGACTGCGCGGTCCTTCGGCGCGAGCAGGAACAGCACGCCTGCGTCCTTGTCCTTGTCGCCGATTCCGCGCCCGCCGTTCTCGAACCACTTCACGGCGAGCTCACGCTCGTCTGCGAACGGCGCGATCGCGTCGCGGGTGGCGACGACGATCGTGTCCCCCGTGGCGGCGTGGAGTCGACGGATCAGGTCGTCGAGACGTGCCTTGCTGGCGGGATCGATGACGTTGGCGAAGTCGTTGACCGGCTGCGTGAGCGCCGGCAGCGCCTCCTGCGCACGCAGCGGTGCGGACCACACGAGCAGCCCGACCAGCATCGTCAGGCTTGCCAGCCACGCTCGCATCAACGCGCGTCCTCGGTGCTCCACGTATCGATGGCCTCCACGAGACCGTGCACGGCGTCGAGATACGGCGGGTAGAGCTGCACCGCTTCGCTCGCGTCGAGCGTGCGGTCCTCTTCGATCCGGAGCAGACGCGCGAGCAGGTCGGCGTCCACGTGCGCCACGCGCGCAACGTGCGCGGCCAGGGCGTCTGGCGGAAGGGGACGCGGCGCGCCGGTCACCAGCGCGAACGTCTGTACCAGCGCCGCGAACGGGCGTGCCGACGCCACGATGAGGTCCGCGACCTCACCAGCGCGATGCCCCGCCAGCAGGAAGCCCTCGCGCAGGTGGATGGCGTGCGACCGTGCGTTCACTTCGCACGCACGACGCATGTCCTCGGCGCCGACGGCGAGCCCCGTGAACGGATCGTCACCGCGCACGACGATGTGGTGCGCGATGATGTCGCCGTACTCGACGGGGAATGTGTCGAGGCTGTGGCCGAACTCGGCCACCGGCATCAGGAGCGGCATGTCGAGCCCGTGCGCACGCCAGTCGCCGGCACGTTCGGCGCCGGCCGCCAGGTCGGCGTACGTCAGCGAGTCCACGAGCGCCAGCGTCTGAATCGGCGCCGAGACCGCGCGCGGGTGCGGGCGCGCGTGCGTGCCGAACAGCACCACGGCGCGGAGTCGCGCCCCGAACATCCCCGCCAGGTCGTCAGCGAGCCCGGCAGCAGCCTGGAGCGCAGTCATATCGCTCGATTGTACTAACAGCGCTGCCTCCCCTGTCCTCCGCGCTCGGGGCGTCCATGTTGATGAACCGGCTGTCGGTTGCCGGTTGCCCCTTGCCGGAGGACAATGGCGCCCCATGCGGTTACGCGAACTGCACGTGGGATGTCTCGGTGGCGGCACCGGGCTCCCCAGCCTTCTCGGCGGGTTGAAGACCAACCCCTGGCTGCAACTCCACGCCATCGTCACGATGTTCGACAGCGGCGGGAGCTCCGGCGTGTTGCGCGACGAGCTCGGCGTGCTGCCGCCTGGCGACGTGCTCAAGTGCGCGCTCGCGCTCGCACGCGACGAGGGCGAGGCGCGGCGTGTCCTGCTCACGCGACTGCCCACGCTCGAACACCACCGGCTCGGGGGACATACCGGCGGGAACCTGCTGCTGTCGATGATGGAGCAGTTCAGCGGCGACTTCCTGGCGGCCGTCGATGGCCTGCGCGCGGTGCTCGGCTGTCGTGGGTATGTCTGGCCTGTCAGTACCGAGCGCGCCAGTCTGTGCGCAGAGTACGGCGACGGATCCACGACGAGCGGCGAAGTGGAGGTCGACGCCGGCCAGGCGGCGGGGCAGTTCGTGCGACGCGTGTGGCTGTCGCCCGCGGTCACCATCCATCCGGCGGCCCGCGACGCGCTTGGCAACGCCGATGCGATCGTGATCGGCCCAGGCTCGTTCTACACGAGCCTGCTCCCGCCCCTGCTCGTCGACGGCGTGCGAGACACGCTGCAGTCGTTTCGCGGCCCCGTCGTGCTCGTGGCGAACCTGCTCACCGAAGGGCGCGGCATGCGGCACTTCACGGCAGCCGACGCCGTTCGACAGATCGCGGACGCGATCGGCCGCCCTGTCGACGCGGTCCTGTTCAACGTCGGCCGCCCGCCCGCCGACGTGCTCGACCGCTACGTTGCGGAGGACAAGCACCCGCTGCCGCTCGGCGACATCCCGTCAGGCGTCGAAGTCGTGGAAGCGCCGTTCTGGCACGGCCCCATCGCCCGCCACCAACGCCGCCGCCTCGCGTATGCGGTCTGGGGCGTACTCGCGCGGAGACTCTTGTAGGGACACTGTCACAAGTGAAAAGGGTAAGGGCTAACGGACAAGGACAGCCACGTTACCCCTTGGCCGTGTCCCTCTTCTGTCCTGCGGGCAGCATCGCGACTGCTGCGGCGCCGATCGCCGCCAGGGTCATCAGCAGCAGAAAGCCGGGGCGATACGTGCCCATGCGGTCGCGCAGGCCGGCGACGAACATCGGCGACAGCGCTTCGGCGAGTCCGTCGGCGGTCAGGACGAATCCCATCACGCGGCCGAGGCGCTGGACGCCGAACAGGTCGGCCGCCATCAGCGGGATGATCATGTAATCGCCGCCGAGGCCGATGCCGAACAGCAGCGCGAACACGTGCAGCATCGTCCACGATTCGGCCAGCAGCAGGAGCGGGATCGAGCCGGCGACGATGACGTAGATGAGGAGCATGACGTGCTTGCGGTGCCAGCGATCGGCCAGCCAGCCCATGAGCAGGCGTCCGATGATGCTGCCCGCGAGCACGAGCGACAGGATGCGCGCCACCTCGCCCTGTCCGTACTGGTGATCGAGGCTGAGATAGAGCTTGAGATTCTGCATCGTGCCGCCGACGGCGCCGATCGAGCACATGCTGCCCACGAGCAGGAGATAGAACGCCGGCGATCGAAGCACTTCGCCGAGTGCCGGTGCGGCGCGGCGCTGGACCTGACTGGCGAGGAACGACGGAGGCGCGTCCTTCACGAACCAGGCGAGCGGCCACGCGAGCGCGATCATCGCCACGCCGAGCACCTGCATCGCACGCTGCCACCCGAACGCCGTCGTGAGCCAGTACGCCACGCCCGGTACCACGGTGCCGCCGATGCCGATGCCGAGATAGGCGAACCCCATCGCCTTGCCGCGCGCGGTGGTGAACCAGCGCGACAGCAACACCTGCACAGGAAGCGGACCACCGAACACGTAGCCGAGCGCGTTGAACAGATAGCAGATGTAGAACGCGGCGAGCGTCGACACCATGCCGAGACCCACCATGGCGCCGCCCGCCATCACGATGCCCACAAGCAGCAGCCGTCGAGGACCGTAGCGGTCGATCAGCCAGCCCGCGATGTAGCCGAACAGCGGTCCGACGATGAGCTTCGCGTAAGCGTTGCCTGACGTGACCTGCTGCCGCGTCCAGCCGTAGTCCTTCACGAAGAAGTCGTAGAAGAACGTCAGCCCGTACAGGCCGATGCCGACCGCGGAGAACAGCGCGGCGAAGGCCGTCGCGGCAGCGATGGTCTGGCCGCTGCGGGGGATCTCGCCGTCTGCGCGCGCATCGGGCGCGTCCTGTACGTGCACGCTCATGCGCCTGCCTTGGCGGCCTTGAGCGCCGCGTGATCGGGATGAGCCGTGTAGAACGGATCGAGCGGGAAACAGCCGGACACGAGGCCGTTGCGCGGAGCCGTCGTGCAGTCGCTGAACGTGCGGCAGATGGCCTTGCGCGTGAGCGTGCTCCCGCGCAACACGTCGAGCGGCAGTTCCGGATACGACAACACCATGCGCCCGAGCCCGACGAAGTCCGCGCCGCCGCCGCGCACGACGGCCTGCGCCACGTTCGGCAGCCACTCCTGCAGATAGCTGTACGCCGAGCCGACGATGCGGAGGGCGGGGAAGTCGCGCTTGAGCGCGGCCGTGACGGCGATCTGGCGGCACACGCCCATCAGCGGATCCTCGGGCGGCTGATAGCCATCCGACGGCGGGAACGTCGCGGGCCGCTGGATGTGCGGGTTGTAGTACGGGCTGCCCGCCGTGAGGCACACGAGGTCGACGCCGAGATCCTGCAGCAGCGCGAGGAACGCGCGCGCGTCCGTCGTATCGGGCAGGTTGGCCGTTCCGTCCCATCGGCCGAACGCATATGCGTAATCGTCCTGTGACGCGTCAGGGACGCCGACGTCGTCGGCGCCCTTGCGGAACGGCGTCGTGTCGAACGCGGAGAGACGCACGCCGATGGCCAGGCCCGGCGCGTCTCGCCTGATGCCGTCCACCGTCTGCCGCAGCAGGCGGGTGCGTCCTTCGAAGTCGCCGCCGAACCGCCCCTCGCGCGTGCGGGCACCGAGCAGCTCGTGTCCGAGATAGCCGTGGCAGTGCTTCACGTCGACGAACGTGAACCCCGCGCGTTGCGCCAGCACGGCCGCCTGCACCAGCCGCGCCGACAGATCGTCGAGGTCATCGTCCGAGAGGATGGGGACCGGTGCGTCGGGGCTCACGCGGCGATCGAGCAATGGATGCGCGTACGCGGCGAGCGGCTTCGGACGCTTGTCGGGATCGGGACGCGAGTAGCGGCCCGAGTGGGTGAGCTGCAGGCCGATGACGAGGTCATTCACGTCGAGTCCGGCGTCCCGATGCCCCGTCAGCAATGCCTCACGCAACTGGACGAGATCCGCCTCCGACGAGGGTCCGAGGCACAGCTGGTTCGGATTGGCCCGGCCGTCGTGCCTGACGGCGAACGCCTCGCCACCCCAGATCAGCTTCGCGCCGCTCTCGCCGAACCGGCGCCAGCGGCGGAGCGTGAGATCGCTCGGACGTCCGTCGAGCGTGCCGTCCCACCCCTCCATCGGCAGGATGCAGAAGCGGTTGCCCGCGCGGCCGGCCGACGTGTCGATGGCGGCAGCCAGCGGAGAGTCGGGCGCGGCTTCGAGCTCCGGTTCGAACGGCAGGCTCGCCTGGAGCGACGCGACATGCGCCTGGAACTGTGCGGCGGTCTTGAGGGCGGCGATGCGCGGATACGTGCGGGCCATGCGTCAGACCTGCGGCAGCGTGTACGGCGCGCGGTACTCGCGCGTGAGCAGCGCGTTGGCCGCCGCATCGTCCACGCACAGTTCCCTGTCGGCGTCCCACGTGAGCTTGTGTCCCGTCCGGTAGGAGACGTTGCCGAGCAGGCACATCGCCGTCGAGAGGTGCCCGAGCTCGATGTCGGAGTTCGGCCGCTGTCGCGATCGCATGCAGTCGAGGAAATTGCGGATGTGCGACAGGTTCTGATCGGACGAGGGGGCACGAACGGCCGTCGTCCTGGCTCGTGAGGCGCCCGCCCACTCACGCTTCCAGACCGGCAGGGTCGGCTCCTGCTCGCTGAGATACGACGGCGTCGGCGCCTTCTGCGTGCCGGCCGTCTCGGGAATCACCTCGAACCCCCCGCGGTCGAGGAACAGCGTCGCGTCGGTGCCGTAGAACTCGATGCCGTAGCCACGGTTGGCGCCGTTGTACGCGTTGCCCGAACGGTTGCCGTACGTGCAGACGAAGCCCGGGAACTCGTAGATGGCGTCGATGGTGTCGGGCGTCTCGCGATTGTCGTCGAGCACGAAGTTGCCGCCCACGGCGTACACCGTCTTGGGCGCGCGCTGCTGCATGCCCCAGAGCGCGAGGTCGAGCAGATGGACGCCCCAGTCGGTCATCATGCCGCCCGCGTAGTCCCAGAACCAGCGGAACTGGAAGATGAAGCGGTTGGCGTTGAACGGCACGACGGGCGCCGGGCCGAGCCACGCATCCCAGTCGAGTCCGGCAGGCGGCGCGCCGCTGGCGGGACGTCCGAGCCCGGCGGGGGCCTGATTGCCCACGTTCCACGCGTGGATGCGGTGGATCGTCCCGAGCGCGCCCGACTGCACGACCCGGATCGCTTCCTGGAAGTGCAGGCCGGAACGCTGCTGGGTGCCCACCTGCACCACGCGATCGAACTTGCGCGCGGCGGTCACCATCGCGCGCCCTTCCTTCACGTTGTGCGAGATGGGCTTCTCGACGTACACGTCCTTGCCCGATTGGCACGCGAGGATCATCGGGATGGCGTGCCAGTGATCGACGGTCGCGACGATGACGGCGTCGAGATCCTGGCGGTCGATCACGCGCCGGTAGTCGGACTCCATCGACGCGGCGCCGCCCGTCTGCTTCTCCGTCATGCGCTGGGCGCGCCGTCGATTGACGTCCCACACGTCGCACACGGTGACGATCTGCACGTCGTCGTGCTGCTGGAAGTTGTTCAGGTGCGACCGGCCCATCCCACCGACGCCGATCGATCCGATGCGGATGCGATCGTTGGCGCCGAGCACGCGCTGACGGCTGGCGGCGGTCTGGGCGAGCACCGGCGCACCGGCGACGAGGCCGCCGGCGACGCCGGCGGCAGCGGAGGAGACGAAGGAGCGTCGGGTGATGGACATCAGAAGGTCACCAGGTCGGAGATCGTGATGGGCCGGTTCTCTTCGCAGCTGCGGCGCGCGGCGATGCCGGTGAGCGCCGACATGGCGCCGGCGCGCGAATCGGGAATGCGCAGGTGTTCGGCCACCTGCGGACGGCGGAAGATCAGGTTCCGCAGCGCGTCGTCGGCGCCGCCGTGCTCGCCTTCGACGGTCGGCACGTCGATCTTCGTCCGGGTGCCGAACGCCTTGATGACGTAGACCTCCATCGCGCTCTCCACCGGGAACGGCTGCCCGCCCCAGGAGCGGATCTCGATGCGCCCGCCGTCGCCGTTGAGCGCCATCGCGAAGCCCTCGACAGGCAGGAAGGCGTTCAGCGAGTAGGACATGATGACGTCGTTGGAGTACTTCACCGTCGCCGTCATCGTGTCGTACGTCGTCACCTCCGGCCGGAAGACGCAGGCGTCGCGAAGGTAACCATCGACTTTCTCGACCTCGCCCCCGTAGAGGCGCATCGCCGACGCCGATTTCGTCATGTCCCAGTAGAAAGGGCACTCCGTCTTGTGGGTACAGGGGCGGCAGTTGGTGGATCGGAACGGGCCGGCCTTGCCGTACCGCGTGATGTCGCCGTAGGCCTGCACCTGCACCGGCTCGGCGTCGAGCAGCCAGTTCACGAAATCGAAATGGTGGGTGGCCTTGTGCACCCACAGGGATCCGCTCTTGGCCTTGATGCCATGCCACCGCCGGAAGTAGTCGGTGCCGTGGCTCGTGTCCAGATACCAGTGGAAGTCCATCGACCGGATCGGTCCGACGGGCTTCGAGAGCAGCAGCTCCTTGATGCCCACGTGCGCCGGCGCGAACCGCATGTTGTGGCCGACGATGATCTTGCGCCCGTTGCGTTTCTCGGCGTCGATGACCGCCTGCGTCTGCTGCTCGTCGATCGTCATCGGCTTCTCGGTGATGACGTCGATGCCGAGATCGAGGGCCCTGACGATGTACTCGGCGTGATGGACGTCGACGGTGGTGATGGCGACCAGATCGGGCCGGGCCTCCTTCACCAGGCGATCGAAGTCGGTGAACACGGGGCAGTCGACGCCGATGATCTGCCGGACGACTTCGGCGCGCTTCGCGTTCGGATCGCACAGGCCGACGAACTCGACGGTGTCGCCCCACTTGTCGCGGACGCCCTTGCCCCACATGGAGGAGCCACGTCCGCCGGTGCCGACCAGGGCGTACCGGCGCTTGCGCGGCGAGGCCGTCTGCGACGCCGAGAGTGGAGCAGCCGAGGCCGCTGCGAGGGCGGCGGCCGAGGACGAGAGGAAAGTGCGGCGATTCATGGCGGAGGAGAGGGAGCAGCGCCAAGCCTAATCGCTCGGCGCTGCAATTGGTAGGGCCCGCCCGCCGATGGATCAGAAGAACAGACGGAAGCCGATCTGCAGGTTGAGCGGCACGTTGCTCTGGCTGGTCACGACGCCGAAGTTGGCGTTGCGCGGGTCGACGTTCGGGTTGGCGAAGAACACCTGGTTGAATGCGTTGTAAATCTCGAAGTGCAGCTGCGCCCGGACGCGCGATGTGAAGTCGAGGCGCTTCACGATCGACATGTCCATGTAGTTGAGGGTCTGGCCGCGCAGGTTGGCCGGCCGGCTCGGGAGCGTCTTGTAGTTCTGCGCCAGCTGGATGCGCGGGTCGTTGCGGCGCTGAGCCTCGGGGATGTCGTTGAAGTAGAAGCCGCTCACGTCGAACACCGGCTGATCGATGGTGTCGGCCGAGTAGCTCGTGGTCAGCGCGTTGATGTCGCCGTTGTAGTAGTACGCGTAGCTGTTGGCGCTGAGCGTCAGCGGACGCCCGCTCTGCCACTGGTAGATGGCCGAGACGTTCCAGCCGCCGGCGATGAGGTCGAGCGCCTTGTTCCAGTCGCTGCCGAAGCGGCGGCCGCGGCCGAACGGCAGTTCGAGGATGCCGTTGAGCACGATGCGGTGCGGGACGTCGACGTCCGAACGGCGCTTCTCGTACGTGCTCGTGAGTGCATCGACGGCGTTGAGCGTGAAGGTCTTCTCCTCGAAGCGCGAGATCGTGTACGTCGTCATGAACGAGTACCCGCCCGTGAAGCGCTTCTCCACGCGGAACTGCGCCGACTGGAAGCTGCTCGATCCATCGTAGTTGCGGCTCTGCACCTGCGTGAACTGCGGATACGGGCGGAGCAGCTGCTGACGCTGCACGGTCGCGGTGTTGAGGCCGGTGCCAGGCAGCAGGCCGGCGAACGGGTTGGCCACCGGCTGCGACAGGTTCGAGATGACGGCGTTGTCGCGCACCTCGCTCGTCGAGAGGAACTGCCGCGGGACGCCGTTGATGTCGGTCTCCACCGTGAGGTCGTAGCCCTTGTTACCGGTGTACCCGGCCTCGACCACCCACTGGCCGGGCAGTTCGCGCTGTACGTTGACGGCCCAGCGCATCGCCTGCGGGCTGCGGAGGTCCACGTCGGTCGTGTAGCGGCTCAGGTTCTGCCCCACGAACGTGTTCACGCCGTTGTTGTTGCCGGCGGGCTGGATCACGCCACCCGGCCACGGGTTCTGCAGGTTCGACTGGAACGTCAGGCCCTGGTTGTTCGAGACGACGATCGGGGTGGACTGCGCGAAGCCGGGCTGGAAGATCGCGTAGTCGAACATCGTCGGCACCGTGTAGATGGCCCAGCCGGTGCGCAGCACCGTCCGGTCGTTGAGCTGGTAGACGGCGCTCAGGCGCGGCTGCCAGTTGTTCTTGTCGGCGTTCCAGAAGCCCGGAGTCGAGTCCGAGGCGTAGGTGATGCCGCCAACGGGGTTGAACTGGCCGGCCGGCAATTCGGCCAGGGGGTTGTTGGCGTACGCCGCACGCGCCGCGGCGGTCACCGCGAGCGTGGCGTTCGGATCGAAGCCACGCACGTTGGCGTTGTTGACCTCGGTCGGCGCACCCTCGTACTCGTAGCGGAGACCGAGGTTCACCGTGAGCCGGCTGTTGACCTTCCAGTCGTCCTGCACGAACACGCCCTGGTAGCGCACGCGGTTGGTGCGGCCCGGCGAGATCTCGATGGCGCTGTCGCTGCCCGACGGCAGGCCGAGCAGCAGTGCGGCGAGCTCCTGACCGATGGGTGCCGAGGCGAGGCCCGTGCCGCCGTTGGTGAAGTCGCGGCCGAACTCGTAGCGGCCCGCCGCGTGGTACGTCGGCGCGCTGACTTCGCGATAGCGGCGGAAGTCGTAGCCCAGGCGCACCGAGTGGTTGCCGAAGAACCGCGTGAGCGTCGGCTGGAACGTGGTGATGTCCATGTCCGTGCCGCCCGCGTAGGAATCGCCGAGCGGCGAGAACACGTCGCCGGCGTACTCGATGCGCGGGAAGTACTTCACGCTGCCGAACTGCGACGTGGTGGACGAGGAGAAGCCGAGCGTGCCGGGATCGAAGATGTCCTGGTTCTGACGGACGTTCGGTTCCTCGAAGCGCGACCAGCTCCCGCGCAGGTTGAGCACCATCTTCGGGCTCAGCGTCCAGACGTGGTCGCCGGTGACCGCGTCGTTGATGCGGTAGAGGAAGTTGCCCGTCGGGTTGATGCCGTTCTGCTCTCCGGTCCAGTTGCCGCGGTTCTCCACGCGGTTGTTGCGCGAGTAGCGCACGAACGAGCGGTGGTCGTTGCTGAACTGGTGATCGCCGCGGACGTTGAACGAGTAGAAGTCGTCGCCGCGGGAGTTCGTGCTGAGGAAGTTGTTCTGGCCCTGCGCGTTCCCCGCCTGGTTGGGCATCGGGTAGTACTTGAGGATCTCGCGTGCCACGGGGCTGATGCGATTGGCGGGGATGACGTTGCCGGGGAACGCATCGCGACGGATCTGGCCGTTCTCGAGGCGCGCGGTCGCCGGGTCGTAGATGACGATGCCGAGCGGCAGGAGCGCGGAGAAGTCACCGTTGCGCTGGGCCGCCGTGGGGACCGTGTACTGGCCGGGCTCGGGGAACTTGTCGTAGAGCCACTCGACCGCCGTGAAGAAGAAGGTCTTGTTGCGGCCGTTGTAGAACCCGAGGTTCACGGGGCCGCCGGCGGTGAAGCCGAAGCGCTTGTAGTCCATCGCCGCCTTCGGCTGGTTGGCGCGTTCGAGGAAGAAGTCGTTCTTGCCGAGCGTTTCGTCGCGGATGTGGTAGTACGCGTCGCCGCGGTACTGGTTCGTCCCGCTCTTCATCGTCACGTTGACGGTGGCGCCTGCCGTGTGACCCTGCTGGGCGTCGAAGGTCGCCGTCTCCACCTTGAACTCCTGCACCGCGCCGGCGGGCGGGACGAACGCCACGCGCCGGCCCGTCGCCATGTTGGGCGAGCCGTCGAGCGTGAACTCGTTGCCGCCGGCGGCGCCGTTGGAGGTCACCGCCGACGTGCCGCCGTTGTCGAACGCGCGCGAGAACTTGAGGTCGCCCGTGTAGACGGCGCCGGCCGCGAGCCGCGTGAGCGTGAACGGATTGCCGTCCGAGAGCGGCATCATCTGGATGCGCGCCTCGTCGATGACCTGCCCCTGCGATGCCGTCCGTGTCTCGAGCAGCGGCGCGCCGCCCGCGACGGTGATCGTTTCCTCGAGACCGCCCACTTCGAGCGTGAAGTCCAGCTCCAGACGATCGGCGATGCGGACGTCCACGTTCCGGCGCTCGGTGCGCTTGAAGCCCGTGAGCTCGACGATGACGGTGTAGGAGCCCGGGCTGAGGAAGGGAATGGAGTAGCGGCCCTGATCGTCGGCGACGGCCGAGTTGACGGTTCCCGTGGCGCCGTGCGTCACCGTGATGGTGGTCCCGGGCAGCGCGCCGCCCGACGAGTCGAGGACGCGCCCGGCGACGGCGCCGCGCGGATCCTGCGCGAAGAGGAGTGAAGAACAGCCAAACAGGCACGCCACGGCGAGTACCGCCGCCCGCATGCCCCTTCGTTGGTCGTGCACGAACATCCGCATTCGAGGGGCCTTTCGGAAATCTCAGAATTTCGGAATTTCAGAAGTGGCGTACCAGCCGCTGAAAGCCGAAACTCTCGCTTGGCAGACGGGCGGAGGACTCGTCGCCCTCTGCCATCGCTCGCGTGAAAGTGAACCGATTGAGGCGGACTCTACGGTAGGTTCGCGGGAGAGTCAATTGCGGATCCGGCCCGCCTTCGCGCTGGCGCGCTGCGGCGCGGCCTTCGTCCTTCGGCCTTCGTCCTTCGGCCTTCGTCCTTCGGCCTTCGGCATTTGCTACGATTCCCCTGATCATGTCGTCTGTGACTTCCGTGGCTGAACCTCTCTCGGCGTTCGCGATTCAGGTGGATGCGCGTGACAACGTGGCCGTGGCGCGGGTGCCGGTGCCGCGGGGGACGCGCGTGCAGGCCGGCGACCGCCTCGTAGAGGTCAAGGACGACATCACGCCCGGGCACCGGTTCGCGCTCGTGGAGGTGCCGGCCGGCGACTTCGTGCTGCAGTACGGACAGCCCATCGGGACGTCACTCGGCGTGGAACCCGGCGCGTTGATTTCACGCGCCAACATGTCCAACGACGTGCCCGTGGTGCGCGAGCTCGACGAGGCGATGCACACGCCGCCGCCCGACTACGTACCCGAGGCCGCGCGCGCCACGTTCATGGGCTATCGACGGCCCGACGGACGCGTGGGCATCCGCAACTGGGTGCTCATCGTGCCGACGAGCATGTGCGCGGCGCACGAAGCCGTGCAGATCGCCACGGTGGCGGAGTTCACGATCTTCGACAAGGCTCGGTTCCCCAACGTCGACGGCGTGGTGGCCATCCCGCACAACAAGGGATGCGGCTGCTCCGACGGATCGAACATCGAAGTGATGCTGCGTACGCTCGCGTCGTACGCGGAGCATCCGAACGTCGGCGGCGTCGTCTTCATCGGACTCGGGTGCGAGAAGACGAACCTGACGGTGATGGAGCGGTACCTGAGCGATCTGCACCGGCCGCTCGCCAAGCCCGTCGCGCGCATCGGGATCCAGGACGCCGGCGGCACGCAGGGTTCCGTGAAGCGCGGGCTCGAAGCCGTCGAGGCGATGCTCCCCATCGTCAATCAGATCACGCGGACCGAAGCACCCATCAGCGAGCTCTCGCTCGGCGTGAAGTGCGGAGGGTCCGATGGGTTCTCGGGGCTGTCGGCCAATCCCGCGCTCGGCCGCGCCGCCGACGAACTCGTGCGGCAGGGTGGCACGGTGCTCATCACGGAAGTGCCGGAGTTCTGCGGCGCCGAGCACATCCTCGCGTGGCGCGCGCGTGACGCCGCGACCGGGCACGCCGTGTACGAGATGGTGGACTGGTACAAGGAGTACGCCTCGAAGTTCGGGACGGTGCTCAACGAGAACCCGAGCCCCGGCAACATCGCGGGCGGACTGCTCAACATCACCATCAAGTCGCTCGGAGCCATCGCGAAAGCCGGCACGACGCGCGTGGAGGGTGTGGTGGGCTATGCCGAACGTCCGTCGGGGCGCGGACTGCATCTGATGCAGGGACCCGGCTACGACCAGGAGTCGACGCCAGGGCTCATCGCGTCTGGTGCGCAGCTCGTCGTGTTCACCACCGGACGTGGCACCACCATCGGCAACGCGATCGCGCCCGTGCTCAAGCTGGCGTCCAACAACGCCATCTTCGAGCGCATGAAGAACGACATCGACATGTCTGCCGGCGACGTGATCGACGGCACCGCCACGATCGACGAGGTCGGCCTCGACGTGTTCGAGCACATCCGCCGCGTGGCCAGTGGAGAGATCCCGGGCAAGTCGGAGGAGAACAAGCACCGCGAGTTCCAGATCTGGGCGGAGCAGAGTGTCTCCCTGTAACGGGCTCCTGCGGTGAACGCCGTCGTCCTGACCGCGCCCGGCGTCATGGCCGTGCGCGACATCGCCGATCCGGAGATCGGTCCGCGCGACGTCCTCGTCAGAGTGACGGGTGTCGGGCTGTGCGGCACCGACTTCCACATCTTCGAAGGGCACGCCAACTACCACACCGATCGCCTCGGACGGCCGATCCCGTTCGACGAGGCGCCACAGGTGCTCGGTCACGAGATTGCCGGCGTGGTCGAGGCGTGCGGTGCGGAGGTGCGCGACCTCACGGCGGGCGATGCCGTCGTGCTCGATCAGGGGCGCAACTGCCTCAGCGTCGGCGTTGGCGTGCGTTGCGAATACTGCGCGAGCGGCGATTCGCACCAGTGCGAGGCCTACGGCGAGCACGGCATCACGGGACTGCAGGGCGGGCTCGCGGACCTGATCGTGATGCCGGCCGTCAACGTCGTGCGCCGTGGCCATCAACTGCCTGCCGATCAGGCGGCGCTCACCGAGCCGCTCGCCTGCATCATCCACGCGCACGCGATGATGGAGCGATTCACGCCAGTCGCGCGCTACCGGTTGGGCACCTCCGATGCCGATGCGCGCATCAGGACCGCGTTCATCGCCGGTGCCGGGCCCGCCGGTCTGCTGTTTCTGCAGCACCTGAGACACGTGACGGGGTTCGAGGGACGCATCGTGGTGAGCGAACCGAACCCGGCACGGCAGGCACTGGCACGGCACTACGGCGCAGACGATGTGATCGATCCGGTGCGCGACGACGTGGTGGACGCGACGCTGACGCTGACGGGCGGGCGGCGCGTGGAGTACCTCATCGACGCGTCGGGCAGCGCGGCGGTCTTCCGTCAGATGCCGGGGCTGGTCCGCAAACAGGCGACGGTACTGCTGTACGCCCACGGCCAGTCCGGAGCCGACATCGGCGTCCTCAACACGCTGATGTTCCGCGAGCCGCTCCTGGTGTCGCCCGTCGGGGCCTCAGGCGGATTCGACGCCGACGGGCGCCCGTCGGTGTATCGTCAGTCGCTCGAACTGCTGGAGTCAGGAAAGATCGACGTGAGCCGGATCGTCACGCACCGCTACACGTCGCTCGACGCAATCCCGCACGCCTTCGCCGGCGACGACAGACGGTCGGCGGAGTATGTGAAAGGTGTATACGTGCCGGGCACCGCTCAGCGGGCACCAGGCACCGGATCGTCCGACTTCACCAAGGTGTAGGGGCCGGGCTTGCCCGGCCGTCACGAGGTTCCAACGATGCGAATGCAGCCTGTGTGGATGTCTCTGATTCTGGCCGTCACGATGGCGGCGTGCGGGGGAGGCTCCGTGACGCCGGCAGACGCCGGGAAGAACGGTGCGGCAACGGCGGGATACCACGTGGCGGTGATTCCCAAGGGCACCACGCACGAGTTCTGGAACAGCATCCACGCGGGGGCGATCAAGGCGCAGCGCGAGCTCGCGTCGAAGGGCGTGGCCGTGCGCCTCACGTGGAAGGGGCCCATTCGCGAAGACGACCGCGAGCAGCAGATCCAGGTGGTGGAGGGCTTCCTCAGCCAGGGCGTGAGCGGCGTCGTCCTCGCGCCGCTCGACGCCAGCGCGCTCGTGCGTCCGGTTCAGGAGGCGCGCCGGGCGGGTATCCCCACGGTGGTCATCGATTCGGCGCTCGCATCCGACGACGCGGTGAGCTTCGTGGCGACCGACAACGAGAAGGGCGGCGCGCTCGCGGCAGACAGGCTCGGTGCGCTGCTGCAGGGCAAGGGCCGCGTGCTGGTGCTGCGCTATCAGGAAGGCTCGGCGAGCACCGAGGCGCGCGAGAAAGGCTTCCTCGATCGCCTGCGCGCCCAGTACCCCGGCATCACCCTCGTGTCGGCCGATCAATATGCCGGCCCGACGAGAGACACGGCCAAGCGCGCATCGGAGAACCTGCTCAATCGGTTCGGCAGCCAGATCGACGGCGTCTTCACGCCCAACGAGTCGTCGACGGCGGGCATGCTGCTCGCGCTCCAGGACGTGGGCAAGGCCGGCCAGATCCGCTTCGTCGGCTTCGACTCGAGTGAGGCGTTCGTCACGGCGATGCGCGCGAAGCAACTCGATGGCGTGGTGCTCCAGAACCCGTTCGAGATGGGCTATCAGGGCGTGCTGACGATGGTCGCGCACCTCCAGGGCCACACCATCCAGCCGCGCGTCGACACAGGCGTCACCATCGTCACGCCCGACAACCTCGACACGGAGGAGGC
>CAYRAE010000033.1:0-14689 GCA_964422175.1 uncultured Luteitalea sp.
TGCAGTCGGTTGACCTCTCGACGGTCTTTTCAGCGCTTGCCGATCCCACGCGCAGGGCGATTCTGGCGCGGCTGTCGGCGGGCGACGCGCCGGTGAAGGACCTCGCCGAGCCGTTCGATCTGTCCGGCCCGGCCATCACGAAGCACCTGAAGGTGCTGGAGCGCGCTGGACTCATCTCGCGCAGTCGCGATGGGCAGCAGCGTCCCTGCCGCCTCGAACCGCAGGCGCTTGCACCGGCAGCCGACTGGATCGACCAGTACCGCGAGATGTGGGAGTCGCAGCTCGATCGCCTCGACGCGTACCTGAAGCGGGTGACGCGCGCCGCCGCACCTGCGACTCGCAAGACGACCACTACCGCGATTGCGAAGACGCCCACGCGAAAGACCCGGACCGGAGGACGACATGGCCGCCAGAAATGACTCGAACGAGATTCGACTCACGCGCGTGCACGACGCGCCCGTTCGCGCCGTGTGGGATGCGTGGACGATTCCGGAGCAGGTCGAGCAGTGGTGGGGCCCGCGCGGCTTCACGCTCACGACGCACAGCAAGGACCTGCGCCCGGGCGGCACGTGGCGCTACACGATGCATGGTCCTGATGGCGTCGACTACCCGAACACCACCACCTATTTCGTTGTCGAGCCATACAAGAAGCTCGTCTACGACCATGGTGCCTCCGACGATCGCCCACCGCTCTTCCGCGTCACCGTGACGTTCGCCGAGCACGATGGCAGGACGACGATGGAGATGACGTCGAGCCTGCCGTCGCCCGAGGTCGCGACGATGATGGCGGCGTTCATCAAGAAGGCGGGCGGCAACGCCACGTGGGATCGACTCGCGGAGCACCTGGCGGAGACCACGAGTGGACGTCGTCTCTTCGTGATCGCCCGCACGTTCGACGCGCCGATCGCGCGCGTATTCGACATGTGGACGAATCCCGAGCATCTGGCGAGATGGCTCCCGCCGACAGGTACGACACTGCGCTTCCTCCGAGCGAACATCGCTGTCGGCCGGAGCACGTTGTTCGTCATCGCCGGTGAGCGCAGCGCCATGCACGTGCGTGCCGAGTACGTCACGATCGAGCCGCCGACGCGCATCGTCTACACGCAGCAGTTCGTCGACGAGCACGAGCGTCTCGCGCCAGCGCCCGGCGCCGACACATGGCCCGCGACGCTGCGCACCACGGTGCTGCTCACCGAGGAGGCACCGGACAGGACGCGCGTCTCGGTGACGAGCGAGCCATGCGATGACGCGACAGTCGCAGAGCGTGCCGCGTTCGTGCACGAGCGCACCGGCATGACGCGTGGCTGGACGGGCTCGTTCGACGCGCTCGACACGCTGCTGGCCCCGACGCCCGCAGTCCCGTGAAGGCAGGGCCTCTGGCAGGGCGGGCTCTCTCAGAAGGTAGGGCCGGCTCTCCGAGCCCGGCCGTCCGTGTCCCGAGCCCGGCTCGCAGAAGACGACGCGTCATGGTCCGCCCCGCTGGACCGCGCGTGTCTGGCGCGGCAGAATCACTCCGTGATTGACGAATCGACGGCGTCGCGCGACGTGCTGGCGATGCGCGAGGCGCTGCGGTTGGCCGCATACGGGGGCTCGCTCGGTGAAGTTCCCGTCGGCGCCCTCGTCGTGCGCGACGGGATCGTGATCGGCCGTGGGTACAACAGACCCATCACGGCGGCGGATCCCACGGCACACGCCGAGGTGGTGGCCCTGCGGCAGGCGGCCGCCTACACCGGCAACTACCGGCTTACCGGTTGCGATCTCTACGTCACCGTCGAGCCGTGCACGATGTGTGCGGGCGCGCTCGTGCACGCCCGCATCGCGCGGCTCGTCTTCGGCGCGCGCGAACCCCGCGCCGGCGCCGTCGTGTCGACGATGGAGGTGCTGGCCTCATCGTCGCTGAACCATCGCGTCGAGGTCGTCGAGGGCGTGCTGGCAGACGAGGCGCAGCGCCTGATGCAGGAGTTCTTCCGCGCGCGGCGAGCGACCTCGTGACGCGGCCCGATCAGGACGCCGTCCGCACCGGCGCGCCGATCCACCACGTGTTGCCATTCGGGTCGATGACGCCGCCGTTGCGGTGGCCGTAGGGCATGTCCTGCGGCTTGCTCTCCTCGGTGGCGCCGGCCGCGAGGGCCCGCGCCCACGTCGCGTCCACATCGTCCACCCACAGGTAGATCGCGGCAGAGCGAGACGCCCATTCGGGACCGCACTGGCCGAGCATGACGAGCGAGTCGCCGATGGTGACCTCGGCGTGCGCCACGCGGCCCTCCGGCGTGCGGGTGCAGTCCCTGATCTCTGCCGAAAAGGCCGCTTCGAGGAAGCGCAGCTCGGCGTCGGCGTCGTTCACCACGAGGTAGGGGGTGACTGTGCGATAGGTGTTGTCGGTCATGGGTCGATCCTCGCGCGGATACGCTCGCTCGCGATTGGAGAAATGTGACCTCGCCGATTCAGCCCCGACACGCGGCGAGCGTGCGACGTTGTCGGCCAGCCTCGTCGAAGTTGTCGGGCTCGAGCCAGCGTTGGAAGGCGGTACGCTGCGCGGGCCACTCGCTGTCGAGCATCGAGAACCACGCCGTGTCGCGATTGCCGCCCTTGAAGACCATGTGCTGCCGGAACGTGCCTTCGTACGTGAAGCCGAACCGATCCGCGGCACGCCGGGACGGAGCGTTACCGGCGTGGCACTTCCATTCGAAGCGACGGTAGCCCAGCGTGTCGAACACGTACGTGGCGGAGAGGTACAGCGCCTCGGTGGCCACGCGCGTGCGCGCGATGGCCGGACCCCAGAGCACGTGGCCGACCTCGATGACGCCGTGCGTCGGGTCGATGCGCATCAGCGCCTGGCGTCCCTCGGCGCGTCCCGTCGCGCTGTCGATGACGGCGAAGAACAGCGGGTCGTCGCCGCGCATCGCCCCGACCATCCACGCGTGGAAGGCCTGCGCGTCGACGGGCGGATCGTCGAACAGGTAAGCGAAACGCGACTCTTCACCGGGCGCCGAGGACGCCTCGTACAACGCGGGTTCGTGCGCCGACGACAGCGGTTCCAGGCGTGCGTAGCGTCCGTCGAGGATCGTGCGAGTCGGACGAGGGACGGGCGTCCACGTTGCGAGGTTCGTGTGCATGCGAGCGTCGAGATGAGGCCTGGCGCGTGGCGTCCGTCACAGGCACGTCATCATGGCGACCGGCGACCCTGGCGATCCTATCGCGACGTGATTGTGATGCGTCGCGCGGCGATCGAGGTACGCGGATGGCGGCATGCCGGCAAACGCGTGGAACTCGCGGATCAGGTGCGACTGATCGGCGAAACCGCAATCGGCGGCGATGGTCGCCCAGTCGTCTGGCGTGCCGCGCGCCGCGCGGGCGAGGGCGAGCTGGAACCGCCGCACGCGGCAGAAGCGCTTCGGAGGCAGGCCGACCTGCGCTGTGAATCTGTCGATCAGGTGCCGTGCGCTGACACCCGACGCCGCCACGGCGTCCGCCACTGTCGCAGTGGCCGGCCGTCGCGCGAAGGCGTGGAGCGCACACGCCACGGCCGGGTGGATCGCGCGCTCGCGCCAGCGTTCGAGCAGCGCGGCTTCGAGGACGTCGAGGCGCGCGGCGCCGCTGGCGGCTTCGAGCAGTTGTGTACGGAGGCGGTCCACGGCCTCGTGGCCCCACAGCGCGTCGAGGGGCACGTCAGCGTCGGCGTATGCCTCGGCAGGCGCCGGTCCGAGCGCGACCAGCCCACCCGGCGCGATCGCCGCGCCGACGACGTCGAACTGCTCGTCGGTGTCGATGACGCCATAGCGCGTGGACGCGCCGCAGAGCAGGGACCCTGGCCCCTCCGTCACCGCGAATCCGCGTCCCTCGTCGTAGCCGCGTGTCCGGTCCTCGGCCAGGTTGACCACGACCTGCGCGGCACCCGTCGGCAGCACCCGCTCGAGCCGTCGTGGCCCGGGTATTTCCCGGACGGACCACAGCAGCGTGACGCACCCGTCGAGCGGCGGCCGAGGCCGGCGAGCGAGGAACACCCGTGCAGCGTAGCGCGTCGGGGGCCTGTGCTACCATCGAAGTTCCTGCCCGCGCGGAGAGGTACCGAAGCGGTCATAACGGGGGCGCCTCGAAAGCGTCTAGTCGGGAAACCGGCACGTGGGTTCGAATCCCACCCTCTCCGCCAATTACACCCCTCCCGTCAGGGTTTCCGCCTCCTACCTTACTGAACGCCGATTTCGTCGAGAATCTTTCAGGCGTCACGCACCAGCGGCATTTCGGACCCTGAAGGCCACCGTTTCGGAATCGTCCCGGTATGCCTTTGGTGTAGCCGGGGGCACGCTTAGCAAAGACGCATGCTGGATCTGGCATAATAGTGCGACATGCCTTCGACACCGCTGAGGCCGGTCGTTTGGCTCGGCGATTCGCTTCGGGCGCTGAAGTCGTTCCCCGCGGCCGTCCAGGACGAGGTGGGCTACGCCCTCTTCCTTGCGCAACGCGGCGACAAGCATGTGTCAGCGAAGCCGCTGAAGGGGCTTGGCACTGGCGTCCTCGAGGTCGTGTCGGATCATCGCGGCGACACGTTCCGGGCCGTGTACACCGTGCGTCTCGCGGACCGCGTGTTCGTCTTGCACGCCTTCCAGAAGAAGTCGAAGCGCGGAGTGGCGACGCCTCAAGCAGATGTCGAGCTGATCAAGCGCCGTTTGAAGCAGGCCGTGGGGATCAGCGAAAGGAAGGGATGAAGGCGATGGCCAAGAAGGATTATGTCGTCGGCAGTGGCAACGTGTTCGAGGACCTCGGGCACGCGCGCCCGGCGGAAGCGCTTGCCAAGGCCGAGCTGGCGCGGAAGATTAGTGCGCAGATCACGAAGCGCGGCCTGACGCAGGCCGCGGCGGCCGAGGTGCTCCAGATCGACCAGCCGAAGGTGTCAGCGTTGGTGCGGGGGCGGCTCGCCGGGTTCTCGCTCGACCGGCTCGTCCGGTTCCTCGTGCTGCTCGGAAGCGACGTCGAGATCGTGGTGAAGCCACGTACGCGCACGGCGGGCCGAGCCCGAGTCCTGGTGGCCTGATGGCCCTCCGTCCGGGCGGTTCCGCGTGCTCAATACGTGTCTCGACCTCGGTTTTCGAGCGGATCTGGCGGATCGTGCGGATGCGAGAATGCGCTAAGTTCTTTGTGTTCAACGTCTAGCAGTGGTTCGAATCCAACCCTCTCCGCCATCTCCAAAGCATTCAAATTACACGCGTTGCTGTTCGCGTCGTCTGAAGGTATTCCAGCCTTCATCCAGACTCGGCTGCGAGGGCGAACGGCGCTCTGCACCTCGACCGCTGCGGAGAGTCGAGCACCCGCGGCCGCGGCTGAGGGTTCAGTCGAGCCAGTCGAGACCGTCATGCGTGATCACGAGGGTCTCGATCGCCACGTCGTGACCCAGACCCTCGAGCGTCGGCCCCTCCCACTTCGACGGCCAACCGCCCTTGAACCGCCACCGCGCCACCACCTGCCCGGTCTCGTCGAGCAGCGTGATCACGCCGTCGCGCCGATTGACCTGCCCGTCGACGACGGCCTTGCGCCAGTCCCAGAAGGAGCGGTCGGCTGTGAGGCCCCGCTTCATCGTGAGATTCGAGACCTTGTGGATGCCGGGGACGTGACGCACACGCGAAGGATCCGCACCGTCGCGATGCGCGATCACGTCGGACTCGCTGACCAGGCCGGTCACCTCCGCGAAATCGCCGGCCACAAGGCCGTCGATCTCCACGCGGAAGCGGAAGTTGCCATAGGGATCCCGACGTGCCATCGCTGCTCTCCTCGGAGAGGACAACGACACGCCGTCATCGATCGCACGCGAGCCGATGATGACCGGCCGCGGTTCGGGCCACGGCGTCGGGTACTCGTCGCGACTACTCCACGTTGCCGGCGATCCGTGGGTGGGCGTCGCCGACCGAATGCGGCCGCACGCCCGATGCGCGCGCGTCGGTGGGCGGCTCGTTCAGGAGCCCGCTCCCGATGTCGTGCCGTCTGCCGCGTGATCGATGACCGTCGTACCGGGCGGCACACCCGGCACCCGCCTGAGAAACGCTCCACGCTGCACGACAGTGACGGGCAGACGTTCGCTGAAATCCGCAAGGTTCCGTTCGAGCGCCGCAACACCGTCGGGCTTCACGGCATAGAACGACACGATCGGCGAGCCACAGACCTCGTTCTCGCGGATCTCCCATTCGCCGACCTTGGTCCAGGTGTCTGGCAGGCCTCCGATGTCGACGAACCATGTGTCGTAGACGATTGCGATTTCGATCTCCCGCTCGTCGACGAGCCTGGCGATGGCGTCCAGGGTGAAACCCTTCTCCACCTTCATCCGGACGATGGCATTCGAGCCGAGACCGAAGAGATCCAGGAGGCGGATGTCCGTGAAGTACGACGCCGCTCCGATGTCGTTGAGCGCAACAGCGGATCGCGGGTAGTAGCGCTGCAGGAATCGCGCGAACTGCACCTGCTGCTCGTAGATGTTACGAACGGCTCGCGGTGTTATCCGCGCGGCGTCGCGCGCGCGCTCGACCAGATGGTAGGTCAACGTCGTCGCGAGACCGACGAAGATCGACAGCGCAACGAACTGGGGAATGCTGACGTGCCAGCGCCTCCCGGTGGATGACCGCTGTTCGCGAATCCGTCGAGCGATGCACGCACAGGCGTAGAGGTTGGCAAACGTCCCTCCCGCCAACAGGTACGCTTCGTAGCGAAAGAGCCAGCCGAGTCCGCCGAAACCGGCGTGGGCCAACGCCTGCACCAGGAACAACCCGATCATCAGGACGGCTGGGGCCCGCCAGCGACGGAACACGCACGCGGCGACCAGGCCATTGAAGAACGAAAGCAGCAGCAGATACAGATACGCCTGATTCGACGGCCACATGTAGACCAGGCGGATGACGAGTGCGTGTACCTTCGACCAGATTGGTTGTCCTGGTGCGTGACGCACTGCCTTGAGCACCAGCGAGTTGGGCCAGAAGTTACCGCCCTGCGCCTGCGACCACCATCCGAACGCGAGCACCGGCGCGAACGCGGCCACGCCGAGGCCCAGGGCCAGCCACCCGCGACGACGCACGACGGCCAGGGCCATCAGCACGGGGACCAGAACCATCGTTTCGAAGCGCACCAGGGTCAGCAGCGGCGCCGCCAACAGGAGTTGACGTTCCGCCGTTCGTCGTATCGACGGCCCGGTGTCGTCGGCAAACGCCAGCACTGCGCGATCGAGGGCGAATATCAGCACCACGATGTGCCAGATGTGCTCCAGGCCGGAGAGCACCAGCGTGTTGACCGGGGCAGCCATGGCCACAGCAACCGCCACCAGGCCGGCGAGCCAGCCCCGCCGGGCCAGACTCGGACATTCGCGGGACGCAATCCGCTGAACGAGGATCAGCAGACCCGTCACCCCGATGAATTCGAAGATCAGGGGTGTGTAGAGATCCGGACCCTTGACCCAGTAGACCAGTGCCAGCGCGAGCGGCCACACCACCGACGATGCGGCCGAAGCGAATCCGTCGCCCACTCCCCATAACCCGTCCTGCGCCAGGCGGCGGGCCAGACCCATGTGAATGTAGGCATCGTCGAGGGCATAACTGAAACCGTCACAGCATTGCCAGACCGTGCGCACGACCATGTACGCCAGGTACGCCAGCAGCGAGATACCCGCTGCATAACTGACAAGAGGCGTCCACCAGCGCTGGAGTACACGAGTTGACGTCATCGGCAGATGTACGGCTTCATGGCGGGGCGCAGCCACATGCCCGTCCTCGTCGACAGGCAGGTAGTTAGTCCTTCGGGACTAGCTGAGGAATCGTGGGCAACAGCGCATCGACGAGCGTCGTCTTCACGTACACCTCATTGTATCGGAACCCTGGGAGCCGTTCGTAGCGTGCCGTGAAACCCGGGTGTTCGCGCACGTCGACGTCCTGATGTTCCGTTCGGCAGATGGATGAGACCGCAGGCGGCTCCGATTGTGGGCAGGGCAGCAGGGGAGCGCGAAGCAAATGGCGCGAAGTCGCGGGCGGCGTGCGCTCACGCGGAAGCCGTCAGCGGCAGCGCCTCGCGGCGGGCGCGTCGTACGTTGAAGGCGCTGACGATCAGCACGCCCTGCACGAGCGCCAGACCGAGGATGACCGCGCCATGGCGGCCGTGGTCCATGAGCGGGCCGAAGATCAGCGGCGTCACCGCCTGGCCGATGTCCAGTCCCGCGTAGACCACGCCGTACACGCGCCCGCTGGCGTTGGCCGGCGTGGAGCGCTTGACCAGCAGGTCGCGTGAGGGACCGGCGATGCCCGTCGCGAAGCCCATGGCGCCGAACAGCACCGGCACCACCACCGGCCGGACGTCAGCCAGCGCCATCACGAGCGCGAAGACGGCCGCGATGCCGAAGCCGGCGCCCACGATGCGCTCGCAGCGTGACGGATCGGCCGCGAGGAAGCCACCTGCCACCATCCCCAGCGAGCTGGCGACCATGTACACCGTCAGGCAGATCGCCACAAGGCCCACCGGCACGGCGTGCAGGTGGCCGGCGGCTGCCGGCGCGAAGGTCTGCACGATGCTGAGGGCCATCGCGTAGAAGAAGAAGAAGCCGAAGCACATCCACACCGCGGGGATGCGCAGGAAGTCGAAGGTGCCCGCGTCCGAGGCACCGCCGTCGCCCGTCGTCTTCGGCACGACTTTCATGTCGAGCACCAGCACGCCGCGATTGACCCACAACACGGCCAGCACCGCCAGCGCCAGCACTCCGGCCGCGGCCAGGGCCGTACGCCAGCCCCAGGCCATGGCGATCGGGACCACGAAGGCCGGCGCCAGCGCCCAGCCGAGGCTGCCGGTGATGCCGTGCACGCTGTAGGCATGGCTCAGACGCGTAAGCGCCACCTTTCGGTTGAGCAGCGTGTAGTCCACCGGATGGAACACGCCGTTGCCCACGCCCGCCAGCACCGCGCCCGGCAGCAGCACCCAGTAGCTCGGCGCCAGCGCGTAGACGAAGGCGGCCAGGCTCAGGGAACCCAGGCCGGCGAACAGCACAGGGCGCGGCCCGAGCCGGTCGACCACGAAGCCGGAGGCGGCCTGCACCGCGCATGACACGGCGAAGAACATCGTCAGCACCGCGCCCAGCTCGGTATAGCTCGCGCCGAAGGCGTCCTTCAGCCAGGGAAACAACGGCGGGAGGATGAGCTGACTGAAGTGACTGACGGCGTGCGCCAGGCCGACGAGGCCGATCAGCCTGGCGTCGGAACCGATGGACGGGGTGGGCGCGGAAGACAAATGCGAATCACGCCTTCTCGACGAAGTAATAGTGGTTCCCGCCCTCGTCCTCCGCTTCGTCGACCCACCGCAGGCCGACGTCGCGCAGCAGTCGCCCATACGTCTCCGCGCCGAGGGAGTACGACGGACGCCCGGTCATGGCATCCAACCATTCCAGAGGCTCCCTTGGCGCCGTGAAGAGCAAGCGGCCGCGTGGCTCGAGCCCGCGCGCCACCTTCCCGAAAACGAGTGCTTGAGCCGCCGGTGCGAGCAGGAACAGCAGACCCCAGGCGAGCACCCCACTGAAGGAGCGGTTGAAGAACTCCGAGGCCTCGACCGTGTTGTGCTCGATCGGCACGCCCGGGAACTGCTGGCGGAAGGCCGCAACCATCGACGATGACGCCTCGACAGCGTACGTCGTCAGACCGGCTTCCTGGAGAATCCGGGTGCTCGGTTCTCCTGGACCCGAACCGAGGTCGAGCACCGTCGCGCCGGGTGGAAAGGCAGCTGCCCAGGCCTTGACGACCGCCGCGCCGATCGAATCGCCGACGCGAGCACGAGTGCCGCGTCCGGCGATGTAGATGTTCGCGACCGCCTCGTAACCGTCCGAATCGTCCTCTGCTGCCGACCTCATGTGACCTCGAAGACATGACCGCGCCGCTCGGAATCGACTCGACGTCGAGCCCCTGAGCGGACGCTGGCTCCGCTGAAGAGTATCGCGCTGGTTCGCGCACCTGCCTACCGCGGTCGTGTTCCGACTCGGTCGCCTGGCGGTGTCTGTGATGTCGCCAAGGCTGAGGCGAAGGCTCGTCGGCGGAGGTGTCGTGTCCTTGACATTGTGATGCGTGATGCGTGATGTTTGATGCGTGCGTACCACCTTCGATCTCGATCTCGACGTCCTGCTGGCCGTGAAGGAGATTGCCGGCGCCCGGCGGAGCACCGTCGGCAAGGTGCTGTCGGAACTGGTGCGCAAGGCACTGCAGCCGACCGATCCACCTGCCGTGCGGAACGGCGTGCCGGTGCTGCCGCGCCGCCCGGCCACCGCCCCACGGCCGACGATGGCGCTGGTCAATGCGCTGCGGGACGGCGACTGAGCGGACAGCCATGGCGCGTGTCGCTCTCCTGGACGTCAACGTCCTCGTCGCGCTGTTCGATCCCGATCACGTCCATCACGAGATTGCGCACGACTGGTTCGCCGCTCATCGAGACGGCTGGGCCACGTGTCCGATCACCGAGAACGGCCTCATCCGCGTCATCACCAACCCGGCCTATCATCCTGACGCGATCCGTCCGACGCAGGCAGGCGGTTCACTGCGGAAGTTCCGTCGCAGCGGTGGTCATCACTTCTGGGCCGACTCGCTGTCGCTGACGGATGCGAAGACGTTCAACCTGACGCTCGCGCGCGGTCATGCGCAGCTCACGGACGTGTACCTGCTGGGGCTGGCTGCGAAGAACGACGGCTGTCTCGTGACGTTCGACGGGAAAATCCCACTTGGTGCCGTCGTCGGCGCCACGGGGGACCATCTCGCCGTGCTCGGACCCACCCCGGATCCCCCGCCGGACTGAAACACGGGCAAGCCTGATGAAGACCGACGCCGCCGCGTTGAAGCGCGCCTACGCCATGAGCCTCGAGGGCGTCTCTCCGCACGATGTCGCCAGGGCAGAGAAGAATTGGTGTACGAATCCCTCGCGCACGCTCGTGTCGCAGCACCTTCGAGCACGGAGCCTCTGATGAACACGCACGATTCGCGAATGCCTGTCATGGCCACGATGGCGGCCATCGCCCTCTTCTCCGCACTGACGCTCACCGGTTCGGCCACGCAGGCGCCACCGTCACGGTTCGTGATCGACGCGCACCAGCACTGGCGCTCCACACCGGACTACATCCCGACGCTCGTCAGGACGTACCGCCCGCGTAACGCGATGGCCTGTGTACTGACGCCGATTGCGAGCCTCGACGCGTTGATGGCCGCGGCGCGCGAGCATCCGGACGTGATCATTCCGTACGGCTATCTCGACGTCGATCATCCCGACGCCCGGCGACAACTCGACACGTTCATCAAGGCCGGCGTCAAGGGCATCAAGATGCACCGGCCGAAGTACGACTGGGACGATTTCGGCTACTTCCCGCTGTACGGGCGCATGCAGGAGGCCGGGTTGGTGGCCCTGTTCCACACCGGCATCGTGTCTGGCAACGGCACCGGCGAACCCGAGCCATCCTCGATGGCCCGGATGCGGCCGTCGTTCCTCCATACGATCGCGCGGTCGTTCCCGGCGCTGAAGATTCACGGGGCCCACCTCGGCAACCCGTGGTACGACGAAGCCGCCGAAGCCGCGCGGTGGTCGCCGAACCTGTACTTCGACGTCACGGGCTCGACGCTGCAGAAGAAGCAGCACAACCTCTCCGTCTTCCGCGAGTACCTCTGGTGGGACGGCCCCGCAGAGCACAGTCCCTCCACCGCCGTATATGCGTTCGAGAAGCTGGTCTTCGGCACCGATGAAGGGCCGGAGGCCCTCGACAGTGTCCTCGCCCGCTACGAAGCGATGCTCGACGCCAACAAGGTGCCCGAAGCCAGCCGCAGGAAGATCTACGGCGAGACGATGGGGCGCTTGCTGGGGATCAAGGTACGCAACGACGCTGTCAAGAGGAGTGGCGCTCATGGTTCGCCACCCGCGTTGGACACGTTCACCATGGGCGGCAGCGGGCCTACGGCGTCACGTTGATCGGCGCATGCTTCGTGCGAGGGGCCGGCAGGTCGAACGCGACGCGGAGACCGCCTGACGGTGACGTGTCGAGGGACAGGTGCCCGCCGTACGCCTCGGCGAGATCGCGCGCGATGGACAACCCGAAGCCGCTGCCCGATGTCGCCTCGTCCGCGCGCACGCCTCGGGCCGGCATGCGGTCCCGCAGTTCGCTCGGAATGCCCGGACCGTCATCGTCGATGGTGATGACCGCGCGATCGGACTCGGTACGGGCCTCGACGCGGCACGACGTGCGGGCCCAGGTGCACGCGTTGTCGAGTACGTTGCCGAGCATCTCGTCGAGATCGTCTCGCGATGCCAGCACTTCCGTCCCATCGGCGACGCGGATGTCGAATGCGATCCGCCGCTCGCCGTGGATCCGCTCCAGTGCGCGAACGACACCCTCGATCGATTCCGACACCGATACCGGTGCGACGACGCGATGGCGAGACACGTCGACGCGCGCGCGTGCCAGGTGGACGTCAACCTGACGCCGCATTCGCGCGATCTGCGCGCGGATACTCGCCGCGAGTTCCGGCTGGCCCTCGCGCGCGGCGCGCTCGCCGTCCTGCATGAGGATCGCGAGTGGCGTCTTGAGGCCGTGCGCCAGATCGCCGGCCGTGAGGTTCGCGCGTGCGATCATCGCGTCTCGCTGATCGAGCAGACGGTTGACGTCGGCCGCCAGTGGCGCGATTTCAGCGGGATAGCGTCCTGTCAACCGCCGTTCCGGCGCGTCATGGATGTCCGCGAGATGGCCGCGCACCTGATCGATCGATCGCCAGCCGCGCTGTACCTGCGTGGCACCGAGTCCCATGCAGATCAGGCACACGATCGCCACCGCGTGCGAGTGATCCATGAGGAAGACGAACAGCGATGGCGGCGCGCGATGGCCGAGTGTGACGTGCCACAGGACGATCGAGCCGCCGAACATCCCCAGCATCAGCAATGCGGCGCCGATCGCCAGATGGGCGCGAAGCGACAGCGGGCGCGTCACGGCGACGGCTCCTCGAGACAGTAGCCGAGGCCGCGGATCGTCCTGATGCAGTCCACGCCGAGCTTGCGTCGCAGCCGTGAGATGAAGACTTCGAGGGTATTGGAGTCCCTGTCGAACGACTGCGCGTAGACGTGCTCGATCAGTTCCGACTGGCTGACGACGCGCCCCCGGTGGTGCATGAGATACGACAGGACGCGGAACTCATGGCTCGTCAGCGTCACCGGCACATCGTCGACGAACACCCTCGTCTGCGGCACGTGAACCGTCAGCGGTCCACAACGCAGGACGGCCTCGGCATGACCGGCGGCTCTCCTGATCACCGCACGGACACGTGCGAGCACTTCCTCGACGTGGAATGGCTTGGTGACGTAATCGTCGGCACCGGCGTCGATCCCATCGACCTTCTCGCGCCACGACGCGCGTGCCGTCAGCAACAGGACCGGCATGGTCCTGCCGCGACGCCGCCATCGGCCGAGCAGTGTGAGGCCGTCGATCCGCGGCAGGCCGACGTCGAGGATGACGGCGTCGTAGTGCTCGGTGTCGACGCACACGTCGGCCTCGGCGCCATCGCCGGCGACGTCGACGGCATAGCCACCCGCCTCCAGCGCCGACTTCAGGTCTGCCGCCAGGCGCGGTTCGTCTTCGACGATGAGCAGTCGCACGTCGAGAGTGTGTCTCAGTGCGATGCCGGCGCGCACGTCATCGAGCGGTCAGCAGGAAGTAGAGCGTCACCGGACGCGTGCCCTCCTCGCGGACGGCGAATCCCGCCGACTCCGCGGCGTTGCGCCACCAATCCGCGTTGGAGGTGCCGCCGTGCGACAGCAGCGGACCGAAGGCAAGCTTCGCCCACCTGTCGTTGGCCACGAGGATGAGGAGGAAGTCGCCGCCGGGTTTCAGGACGCGATGCGCTTCGGCCAGCGCCGTTCGCGCGCCAGTGCGACCGAGGTGATCCATGGCGTAGGCGCTGACGGTGGCGTCGAAGCTGCGATCGGCGAATGGCAGCCTCAGCATGTCCGCCGTTTCGATCGTGGCTCGCTCAGCCACGCCGGCTGCCTTCAGATTCGCCAGCAAGCGATCCTGCGGCTGCTCACCGGGGCCGAAGTGCTGGCTGAAGGAGGTGCCGAAGAGGTCGGATGCCACGAGCGTGGCTCGCGGTCGCGCCGCGAGCACCATGGCGGACGACCGGCCCGTGCCGGCGCCGAGATCGAGCACGCGACCGGTTCCTGCCGTGAGGAAGGCCTGTGTCGGGAGCGGGGGCACGCTGTTGATGCCGTAGAGGCTCACGAGCAGGGCGACGCCGCCGGCCCAGGCCGACAGCAGTCCGAGCGGGACCAGCACCCATCGCGATGCGCCGGCTGTGCGCGCCGCGAACGCGATCGCGACGAGCACGCAGAACAGGGTGAGATGGCCGTAGTTCAGCCACCACGGATAGCCGAAATCGAGAGACGTGTGTGACACGCCGCCATCGTGCGCGTCCGAGGCTGAACGGCAGCTGAACGGTGGCGGCACCGTGCTGTGGCCGCGTGTCTGACACGGTGTGCCCGGGACTGAAGCCCTGGCCTCCGTCAGAAGAACGCCTCGGAGATCAGCGCGGCTCTACGAGCAGGGCAGCGAGCTTGGCGTATCCCTCGTTGACGCCGGTCTCCATGCCCGAGCGCAGCCACGCGTCGCGGCCCTCGAAGCTGTCGCAGAGGGACTGGGCGTGCAGCCGCGTCCAGCCGTCGCCGA
>CAYRAE010000033.1:14789-17414 GCA_964422175.1 uncultured Luteitalea sp.
CCCTCGAAGCTGTCGCAGAGGGACTGGGCGTGCAGCCGCGTCCAGCCGTCGCCGAGATCCTCGAACCGCAGCGTTTCGAGCGCGACGTCGTCGGGCATGCCTTCGAAGGTGAAGGTCTGCACGATGCGGGTATCGGTGATCTGATGGAAGCATCCGCGGAACCCGTACGCGTGACCGCCGCGCTCCGCGACGTAGCGCCACTCGCCGCCGTTCCGTGCGTCCCATGTGAGGATGTGCGTGTCCATGCCGTTCGGGCCCACCCATCGCGCGAAGAGTTGCGGGTCCGTGTGGGCGGCCAGGAGCTGACTCGGCGTAGCGGCGAAGTCGCGAGTGATGCGGATGACGGGCAGCTTCTCGTCGGCTTCGATCGTGGCGGTGGTGATGCGTCGTGCGGTCATGAGCGGCGTCCTTTCCGAATGGCCCGCTTCGGGGCCCCGGCGTTCATCTCGGCGAGCAGCGAATCGAGGCGGCGATAACGGCTCTCTGCCTGGCGCCGGTACCGTTCGATCCACGTGGTCATGAGGTTGAGTGGTGCGTGCTCGAGGTGCACCGTTCGTCTCTGGGCATCCCGGGTCTTGGTGACCAGGCCGGCGTCTTCGAGGACACGGAGATGCTTGGAGATGGCTTGCAGGCTGACATCGTACGGCTCTGCCAGCTCGCCGACCGTGGCGTCTGATCCGGCCAGACGGGCCACGATGTCGCGCCGGATGGGATCGCCCATCGCGGAGAAGACCTTCGACAACGTCTCCACCTCGTTCTCAACCATCGAGTTGAGAATAAACGGTGTCTCGGTACTTGTCAACTGAATGGTTGACAACGCTCGGGTCCCAGCTGGCAGGGCGTCCGGATATGACGGAATCCGGGGATTGCAGCACGACGCTGGCGCGATATCCTGCACGCGTCCGTTGGCTGTGCCCTTCATGAACGATCTCGCGCTCGTCGCTCGTTGCACTGCGTCCCGGCAGTGTTGTCGCTGCTCCCTCTAGCAGCCATCGCCGCCTCGTGCGGTTCACGTCATTCGTTTCTATCCATTTGTCACGCGCGGTGCTTTGGCACGGGCGCATGACTGCATGTTTTCCAGAGGATCGCGATGTTTCCATCCCGTCGTCGCTTCGTGTCGTCGTCGCTGCGTGTCACTGTCGGTCTCCTCGCTGCGCGGGCATCCGTGTGGGGGGCAACGCCGACATCGCGCGAGCGGGTCATACGCGCACTCGATGGACGGGACGTCGACAGGCCACCGCTGACGCTGTGGCACCACTTCGGTCTCGAGTCGAAGGGACCGTCCGCCCACGCCGATGCGACGCTCGCCTTCCATCGCGCCTACGGGACGGATCTGGTCAAGGTCATGAGCGATGTCCCGTTCCCGCTCCGTCCCGAACGACGCCACGCCGGACGAGCTCACGCACCTGCGGCGCGTCTACCCCTCGTCTTGAATCCGATTGACCGCGGGCACGGTTCCATCCCACGCCTCCACACTCACGTAAGGATGAACTGACATGAATCGTATCGCGGTCCTTGGGCTCGCGCTGACGCTGGCACTCACCACATCTCTCGTCGCGCAATCGCGTGGCGATGCGCGCGGATCCGCGACGGCTGCCTCCGTCGATCCGATCCCGCTCAGCGCGTATCTGGCGCGAGTGAAGCACTCGCTGCAGAGCGACGCGTCCGCGGGGGAGAGCCGGCGACTGCAGGCAAGAGTGTCGGCGGAGAGCCGGTCGGGCGTACGCCGATTGCGCGTGCGCGACTTCCAGGTGTTGAGCGACAGCGATCGCAACCTCGCCGGCTACAGCCTCGGCGCCGGGTCGTGGGACACCGAGGTCGGTGTACTGGCGAGCGCCGTCGCGGAGGCGTTCGTGGTCCAGGCCGCGCTGACAGACACGCCGCTCGATTCTGTCGACGTGGTGTTCACGAGTCATCAGGACACACGACCTCGCCCGGCTGGCCAGGTCTCGTACCCGCGCAACCTGCAGTACGTGGCGCACATCGAGTCGAGTGCGAACGACGACGCGCTGGAGGCGCTCCGCGCGCGCGTGCAGCAGGAGTCGGCGGTCCTGTCGCTCGTCTCGGAGAAGCAGGACATCGCGCACGGTCAGGTCGTCTATCGACAGAGTCCGGCGGAGCCACCGGCCGGCAGTCCGCCGGGACTGCGCGATTTCCTCGTGGAGAAGCGCGCGGCGTTGCAGAAGCGCGACGCGCCGGGTCGAGCGGGGACCAGCGCGTCACCGCCGCTGCGTGCTGTCGCACGCGTCGAGGGCGGCACCGGTCTGCGCGACATCCGGATCGGTGAGACCGGTTTCCAGGTGATCCACGACGTGCCGCGCCAGGATGGCGGCTTCGATCTCGGACCGACCGTCGAGGAACACCAACTCGGCGTGATGGGCACCTGCCTCACGCACATCTTCGAGATCCAGGCGGCGACTCGCGGGGTGGTGCTCGACAAGCTCGAGGTCCACGTCGAAGGCACGCTGACCGCACGCACCGCCAGCGCGCCGCCGAGGCTGCGCGACGTGCGCTACACCGTGCACATCGATTCGCCGGCGTCGGCGCAGGAGGTAGACGGCCTGCGCAAGGCCGTCGAGGCCGTGTGCCCGATCTACAACCTGCTGAAGGACACGCAGCCGATCG
>CAYRAE010000034.1:0-17242 GCA_964422175.1 uncultured Luteitalea sp.
TCCGCATGTTCAGTCCTTTCGTTCGAGCGAGATGCGAGCAAGTGTACCGCCCGCGAGCGATGGCCCTGCCGCACCGGACGTTCGCGGCCGCGCAGGACTCCCGTGAGGGAGGGTGGGCGGCCGGACAGGATTCGTGACAGGGCGTTCCGCGGCAACGGGCAACCGGCAAACCGGCAACGGGAATCGGCATTCGTCATTCGTCATTCGTCGTCGCTCGCCGAGCGGCTGTGGCCAGGCCTGCCGACAGCGGGGTTCCGTCCGATCCAGCACCTGGTCGACCGCGCGTTGTCGCCATCCGCACGGAATGACGTCCGTCAGGATTGGGCACTCACAAGGGGTGCCCCTACGACCAACACCCGCGACCGACGCCTGCGGTCGGGCCCGGAGGGCCGACCCTACCTCTCGCCGAACCGACGCTGCCGATGGTGGGGCCGGCTCTCCGAGCCCGGCCCGTCGCCCCGTGATGCCGCGCCCGTCGCGACGGCGTACATACCCTCCCGTCAGACGTGCCGGCGATCGCGCGTCATCATGGGGCGCGCCGTCGTGGGCGCGTGGGAGGATCGAGACGTGCTGCGAACCATCATTGCCGCGGTGGTGGGCCTTGTCGTCGGGGGCTGCGTGAACATGGGCCTGATCTCCGTCAGTCCCTGGGTCGTCGCGCCACCGGCCGGTGTGGACATGACGACGGCCGAAGGCCTGCAGACGGGCATGGCGCTGCTCGAACCGCGGCACTTCCTGATGCCCTGGCTGGCGCACGCGCTCGTCACGCTCGTCGGCGCGTTCGTTGCGGCACGCATCGCCGCCAGACATCGACTGCCGGTGGCCCTGGTCGTGGGTGTCGTCTTCCTCGCGGGCGGGATTGCGGCGGCGACGATGATTCCCGCGCCGCGGTGGTTCATCGCGCTCGACCTGATCGCCGCGTACCTGCCCATGGCATGGCTCGCTCACGCCCTCGCCACCCGCGCCGGGAACTGACCTGCCTGCGTGGTCGACGGGCCGGACCTTCGACTCCGCTCAGGTCGCCCTGAGTTCGTCGAAGGGCGGACGGCCGACCCTACCAACTGTCGCGGTAGGTAGGGCCGGCGCTCCGAGCCCGGCCTGCACGCCCACGATCTCAACGGACGAGCTGCTTCGTTTTCCGCACGCGAAACGTTGATCCGGATTGGCCCCTCCCGGAAAGCTCGACGTGTCCGCGCTTCGAATCCACCTGTTCGGCACGATCCGCGTGTCGCATGCCGGTCGCCCGGGCGATGCACGCCCGATTCATGGCGTGCAGTCGCTGCTGGCGTGGTTGCTGCTGCATCGTCAACGCACGCACACCCGCGAGTCGCTCACCGCGCTCTTCTGGGGCGACCAGGACGAGACACACGCACGCGGCTGTCTCAGCACGGCGTTGTGGCGATTGCGACAGGTCCTCGAGCCGAGCGGCGTCGCGCGCGGGACGTACCTCGTCGGCCGGTCCGACACGATCGCCTTCAACTGCCAGAGTGATTACTGGCTCGACGTCGCGGCGTTCGAAGACGGCGTGGCGGACGACGCCGAGTCTGCCCTCGCCTGCTACGGCGGAGACCTGCTCGAAGGCTTCTACGACGAGTGGATCATCCACGAGCGCGAGCGCCTGCGCATGCTGTACCTCGACACTCTCGCCGCCTTGCTGCAGCGTCACTCCGATGGTGGCGACATCAGCAGCGCGCTGCGCTGCGCGCGCCGGATCCTCTCCCTCGATCCGCTTCGTGAAGACGTGCACCGGCACGTGATCCGGTTGCACGTGCGAAGCGGCCAGCGCGCGCTCGCACTGCAGCAGTACGCGACATGTCGTGGCGTGCTGCTGGCGGAACTGGGTATCGAGCCGATGGCGGAGACACGCGCGCTCTGCGACGACCTGCTCGGCCACGTCCCGCACGCCATCCCCGAATCGCCGCTGCTGCCGAAGTTGCGCACCGCGCTGGCGCGTCTCGACGAAGCCCGCGATGCCGTCGCCGACGCCCTGCGCGGCGCGGCCGATACAGGTGCCGCCGTGAAGCCGCCTGTCTGGCCATCGCGCAGATAGTGGCGCGCGGTGAGAGTCATGTGAGAGCCCGGTGACGCGTCGGTGAGGATCGCCGCGTAGGCTCGCGCCCATGTGGTCAGCGAGCCATGACGCCACCTGGTCCCGAGTTGCACGTCTTCGTCATCCGGGCACGCCGCGAACCTCGCGAACTGCCCGGCGCGCCAGCGGTGTGGAAGTTCTGGGTCGAGCACCATCCGACCGGCCGTCGTCAGTACTTCGGGTCGCTCGACGAGGTGTTGCGGTTCGTCGCCGGGAGCCTGCCGGCCGATGCCGTCGGCATCCTGACATCGCCGCGCGCGCACTGAGGACGCGATGAGTCGCTATCCGGCTGTCGCGCTCGGCGCGCCGCGGATCGAGCGGCAGTGGATCCCGTCGGGATTTGCCGGCACCAGACGGACTGCGGCGCACGTGGCGCGGCTCATCCGCGAAGGCTCGAGCGACTTCTACGTCCGCCAGGCGGCCATCGACATCCTGCTCGCGCGTCAGGTCGCGGCCAAGGACTATCTCGGCGAAATCGACGCGCTGTTCCGCTGGGTGCAGCGGCGCGTGCGCTACACGAGGGATCCGCATCGCGTCGAGGTCCTGCACTCGGCACGACGACTGCTGGAACTGCGCGCGGGCGACTGCGACGACATGACCATCCTGCTCGGCGCGATGGTCAAGGCCGTGGGACACCCCGTGCGAATCGTGCTCACCGGCCCCGACGCCTCGCGTCCCGATCTCTTCTCGCACATCTATCTCGAAGCGCAGCACCAGGGCAGCTGGATTCCGCTCGACGCGACGATGCCCATGGACATGGGCTGGTCGCCGCGCACGCCCGTCCGCCTGGTGCTCCCCATCGACGAGGAGTCCAACGATGTCCACGCAACCGCCACCACCACCGGCGCCACCGCCGGTTCCGATCGCGCCGCCTCCGGCACCCGCGCTCACGCGCGGCTGGCTGCGGGGGCTTCTCCAGGCCATCCGCCTCGACGGCCTCCCGGCACGCGACCCGCGTGTGAAGGCGCTCTGGGATCGCCTCCGGTCGCGCCGGTTGCTGACGCGCGACGCGTGGGTGAAGACCACGCTCCGCCGGATCTGGCAGACAGGTCTTCAGCCGGGTCAGCGTCCGCGCACGGCGCAGCGGTTGTTGGCCGCCCTGCGCGGGTCGGCCCTCGTCGGCCGAAGACGCGGCACCAGGATGCTGCCAACCAGCATCGCGCCGGGCGTCGTCCCGCGTCGAGCGCCGTTCCGGCGTGTCGTCCTGCGACCGGGCACGCAGCTGCGACGCGTGATCGCGCGTCCGGTACCGGCTCGCGCCGCCAGCAGGTGGCCAGCGCCGCGGCCCTCTATCACCGCTTCTCGCGCCTTCCGCCGCGCGCGCTGACGCGCGTGCGCTGGCCGCGCGTCATGCCGTCTGTCGTCGTCGATCTCGGACAGCTCGTGGCGATCGTGTATCGCTCGGACAAGTGGGTCGGCCGACCGCGAACCTACATCCACCGCCTGGAGGATCCGCCGCGGCTCGTCTCGGACGTCGACGGCCGCCGCCTCTTCGTGGTGGGCGGCTCCTATCGCGTCACCGATCGAGGGATCGAAGGATGAGAACCCGCGGGCTCGACGAGTTGCTGATCGTCAATCCCGGTCTGCCACCGCAGTTGGAGGAACCCATGGCAAAAGTACAGGGAATCAAGGAAAAGCTTCACTGGCCGCTCTACGACGCGTTCGTGGTGCCCGAGCAGAACGGCAGCCCCACGGCGCCGACCTTCGCCACCGAGATGGGCAGGCGCGACGCCCGCATCCTACGGTTCTTCGTCGACGTGCAGAACAAGACCCGTCTCGAGACGAACCTCCAGGCGTCGGGGCAGTTGCCGAGCCTGAACAGCTACGAGGTGCGCGCGATGCGCGTCGTCGTCTCGCCGCTGCTGCGCGCCAGGCGCGCCAGCAAGGAGGAGTACTCCCGCGAGACGGACAACGTGCTCGCCGACCTGATCTTCAACTCGGTGACGAGCCTGCTCGTGGGCGAGAAGACGATGATCGAGATGCCGACGTACTACTTCCCCGCCGGTGCGGGCGTGAGTCCCGGCAATCCGAGTCTCGCGAGCAACGGCCAGCCGGATCCCATGGCGACGTTCCGCTTCTCGGAGCCCGTCGCCATCGAACCGAACCAGAACTTCCGCGTCGAGATGCAGTTCCCGCAGGGCGTGCCGACGGGTGGCAGCACGCCAGGCACGCTGCGGCTCGGCGACGCCACGGGGCCGCTGCGACTCTGGGTGGTGCTCGACGGCTATCTCACGCGCGACGTGCAGTAGGAGGCAACCATGCGACTCGGAAGGCACAACGGGATGGCGGGGCTCGGCTGCCCCGGCGGATGCCGCGGCACGGCGGGACTCTACGAGTGGGTGCAGGGCGTGGACGGCCTCGGACACGTCGTCGGACGCTGGCAGCCCGTCGGTGATTCGTCACACGAGGCTTACACGACTGGCCAGCCATCACTCGGAGAGATCGCCGAGGGCGCCGACGGCCGGCTGTACGAATGGGTGCAGGGCGTGGACGGCCTCGGCAACGCTTTCGGCTTCTGGAAACGACTCACGCGCGGTGTGAGTCGACTGCGCCGGGCCGTGAAGAGCGCGCTGCCGATCGCGCAGCGGTTCGCGCCGCTCATCCCTGGCGGGGCCGCGCTCACGGCGGCGACGCCCCTGCTGCGCCGCGTCGGCCTGGCCGGCGCCGATGGCCTGGGCGAACTGTACGAAGCCGCCGACGGATCGCTCTATCAGGTACAGGGCATCGACGCCGACGACGAGTTGAGCGGCCTCGGTGCTGACGAGGAACTGGATGGCCTCGAGGCTGACGACGTCGACGGCATCGGCAGCGACGAACTCGAGGGCATCGCTGCCGACGAATCGCTCGACGGCATGTTCGCGGCAGCCGACGATCTCGACGGCGTGGATGCCGACGACGAGCTGAATGGCCTGTCGATGTCCGGCATCGACGGGCTTGCCGACGACGACGTCCTCGATGGGCTCGCTCAGATCGAGTCCGACGACGACCTGATGAGCGGCTACCTGCCCGATACCCGTGTCGCCGGCGTCGATGGCTACCGCCCGGACGCGCCGCCCTCGACGCGGCCGTTCGCACCGGTGCCGCACGCGCCGATGTGGACGCCACTCTGGTGACGAGAACGGAGGCCAGCCATGCGTTACGGATCGCTTGGGCAGGACCAGGCCGCCATGGTGGCGGAACGAGGCGCGGCCGGCGCGCCGGCCGGCGTCAGGGACATCCCGTACGACTACGTCGCGACGTTCACGCTCCGCGGCGAGCGCGGACATCGCGTGCAGGACGTGATCACCGTCAGCACGGAAGGCACGTTCGTCGCTGTGTCCGTCGGGTGCAGCTTCGTGCCCGCGCGGGACGCGCTGGCGATCCCCGCCACCGCGCCGGCGCCATTCGACCCGGCGTTCTCGGCGCTGTTCTCCGCCGATGCCGGCCGCGCGTTCCGCGACCTCGCGACGGGCATGCTGCTGCGATTCGGCGGCGTGCACTTCCTCTACAGCATCGTGGACTCGGGCAGCGGCAGGGAGCTCCAGAACAAGGCCATCCACAGCGTGGCGGGCCTCGGCGCGGCCGATGGTGAGCGCCCGTTCAGGCCATTCGCACGGCCGGTGCCGTTCGTGCCGCGGTCGACCATCCGGATCGAGATCGAGGAGCTGTCCGATGGTCCGCTCTTCCGCGACGGCATCCTGTATCTCGTTCTTCACGGCTACAAGAGGCTCGGCGAATGATCGCCACGCGCACCGAGACCCTGTGCGACGTCTGCGGCGTGCCGCTCGACGCCAGCTACTTCGACGACTCGAGCATCGTCGCGATGCCGACGACGTTCGGGCAGGAAGTCGTGCTGGCGCGCTACGAGCTCCACCCGAACTACTGCGGCGAGCTGCAGTACTTCGCGCAGTTCACGACTGCGCACGCGACCGATCCCGCCGAGGTCGCGACGCCGGGGCTCGAGTGGCAGATCCGCAGCGACGGACAGCCACTGGCGCCGTGGCTCACGTTCGACCGGATCGTCAATCCATGGGGGCTCAACGGCTTTCCCGTACACGTTCGCTTACGGGAAGGGTGTCGGCTCGAGTTCGTCGTGCGCGTCACCGGCACTGACGACATCCTGCTCGTTCACAACGCGGCAGGGATCGCGCGCGTCGGCGGGCGTCTCGTGGGCCGCTACTGGTACAACCCGGCGTTCGGCGGACGCTGATGTCCGCGAGGGTATCGCTCTGAGTTATCTGCACCTCGGACTCGCTAGCGGCAGGACGGCGCTGGAAGGCCTCGGACAACCCGCGCCGGCGTTGCCGGCGCTGTTCAACGGCCAGTTCGGCCGCGCCTTGCAGCAGACACCCATTCCCGCGGCACCGCTGCGCCTGCTTGCGCTGTCGCAGACCTTCCGCGACATCGTCGGCGTGCTCGACAAGAAGTACATCGCGTACGACCGCTGGCTCGCGCTGAGCAAGACCAATCCGAACCTGTCGATGGGTGCCGACGGTCGCGTGACGGGAAGTCCTGCAGTCAACGATCGCCTGGTCCTCTACCTGGGTCGCGAGCGCGCTGGATCGCTGTTCATCGCTGGCGGCTGGCCCGGCGCCGCGACTGGAGCCGACAGCATGTGGTTCGCAGATGCGCTCACCGATACGGACGTTCCTGGATGGATCCGCGCGATCGCCCACGAATCCGTACACGCGCTGGCACGCGTCACGGCGTCGGCACCACCGGCGACACCTGTCGATCGCGTGCGGGCCGCCGTTGCCGAGGAGTGCCGCGCACGCACCGTCGAGGAGCGGATCGTCGGCGAGATTCGCGCCACGCAGGCAGGCCGTCGTGCGCTGGCCGGCGATCCTGCGCGTGCCGCCGCACGGACCTGCGACTGCGAGAGCGCCTGGTTCCCGGCGTTGCAGAAGCGCACCTATCTGGAGCAGTTCGTGCTCGGTGCGGACTGGGATGCGCATCGACGCCGCATGAGCCACGCCGACGTGACGAAGATCCTCGCCGATGTCGCCGCCATTCCCATCGCCTGGCGCAAGGACGCGAAACAGCGCGACACGCTGGCCTCGGCCATTCTCCGAGGCACGGCGACGATGGCGTCGTTTGCCAGACAGCATCCCGTCCTGGCGTTGCCGGCCGGGCGCTCGGCGTTCGCACTGCGTCTCGTCGACGCGAGTTGGCGACAGCTCATCGCGAAAGTCGGCGAGGGATCGAAGACGTGGACCGACGGCGCGCACCGGCTTCGCCTCAGCAGGCATGCCAAGCACCTGTTCCAGATCCCTGTGATGTACACCGCCTGTTAGCGAGGCCCGTCATGTATCTCGCCGATCATTCCAGTCGTTCAGGTCATGCCTCGCTCGGCGATCTGGGTCAGGCCCGAGTGCTCGATCCAGGTACGTGTCCGCCAGCCGGGTTCACTGCCGCGCAGGCGACGACTGCCGTACGTCGCGCCATCGCTGTCGCGCGCGGCATCCTCACCTCGGCCGTCGCCAGACTCGAGGCCGTCGAAGCCAGGCGCAAGAGCGGCCAGCCGCGCAACGACGATGAGAAACGCACCGCCAGACTCTTCACGTTCTTCTTCGGGCATGACCCGAACCTGCCGATCCCGTGGGCGAACAACCAGCCATCCGGCGCAAACGTGGCGGTCCGCTATCGATGGGCAGCCGAGGCGCTCGTGAAGCGAGGGATGCGCTATCGCTGTGCCTGTCCGGGAGCACCTGCCACGCGTCGCGGCCAGACGCGACACGCTGACGATCACATCGATTTGTGCAACGCGTTCTGGAACGTGCCAGCAGGCCTGCGCATGGACGCAGAAACGTTCCGCGCAGGCGTCATCCTGCACGAGATCCTCCACGTCATCATCGAACCGGTTGACGATGGTGGGTCGCCGCGACGCGCCAACGCCCATTGCTACGAAGCGTTCGCGATGCGCGTGGCCGGCCACGCCGCCGACCCGAGCGACGTGCGTCAGTGCCGTTGAGCTGAATCGCCTGGGTCCACCGTGAAGAAGATGCGGTAGACGGGGAACGCAGACGTGACGTCGATCGTGGAATCGCTCGCAGCAGCTACCATGAGCGACGCTGTGACACGTCTCCTCATTTCTCTCGCGCTGATGGTCTTCGCTTCGGGTGTGGCGGGCCCGGTGTCCGTCGACAGCCGTACGGTTGGCCAGGTTCCGGCTGTCCCGCTCCCGACGTCGGTCAGCAGCAGCGGGTGGCCCACCTCGCACGTGCAGGGCGTCGCTGTCGATCGGACGCGCGGCTTCGTCTACTACTCGTTCACGACGCTGCTGGTGAAAACGGACTTCACCGGCCGCCTCGTCGGCACGCTCGGCGGATTCACCGGACACCTCGGAGACCTCGACATCGACGAGCGCGACGGGCGGATCTACGGCTCGCTCGAATACAAGGCGGCCGACGCGTTCTACATCGCGATCATCGATGGTCCTGGCGTCGATCGGGTTGGCCTCGACGCGCAGAAGTCGACGCTGCTCCGGACCGTTCATCTCTCCGAAGTCGTCAAGGACTACACGGCGGACATGAACGGCGACGGACGCTTCGACGGCAACGTCGCCGAGACCGCCGACCATCGATACGGATGCAGCGGCATCGACGGCGTGAGCTTCGGGCCGCGGTTCGGGGAGACGTCCGGCCGGCCGTTTCTCACGGTGGCCTACGGCGTGTACGCGAACGTCGCGCGTCACGACAACGACCATCAGGTGCTGCTCCAGTACGACGCCTCGTCGTGGTGGGACACCTACGCGCAGCCGCTCGACCAGGCGGCGCTCCATCGACGCGGGCCCGCCGCTCCCGACGGCAAGTACTTCGTCTACACGGGCAACACCACGTATGGCGTGCAGAACCTGGAATACGACGCGCACACGCAGCGGTGGCTGCTCGGCGTCTATCGCGGGCGCAAGCCCGGCTTTCCGAACTACACGCTCTTTGCCGTGGACGCGGCCGCGCAGCCGACGCGCGGGCCGCTGACAGGCACGGGAGAGGAGGGCCTGCGGCTGCCGCTCGCCGCAGCCGGACTCCGCGATGAGGCAACGGGGATTCGCGGATGGCACCAGAAGGCCGATGTCGGCCTGGTGTCGCTCGGCGACGGGCGGTTCTACCTCGTCGTCGACAGCGTGCGCGACGGACGGCAGGGCGCCGAATTGAGGCTGTCGCGCTGGACGGGCGATCCCGACGCGCCCTTCACACCTGCGTCCGCCACGCGGCGATAGACAGGGTGGGGCCTCGAACGTCGGTGATGGGGTTGCGGGGACCGAGCTGCCATGTATAATACATGGATGAACAATGTCCTCCCATCTCATGGCGAGAGCTCTCCACGGAGCCACGCGTCGGTGACGATCGAGGTCTATTCCGACATCGCGTGCCCGTGGTGCTACATCGGCGAACGGCGGCTCGAACGCGCCCTCGCGACGCTCCCCCCGGGTGAGCGGGTCGACGTCGTGTTCCGCCCGTACCAACTGGATCCTGGCGCATCCGAGACGGCCGTGCCGCTGCTGGACCATCTCCAGCGTCGCTTCGGCGCGCGGACGCAGGGCATGCTCGACGGGGTGACGCAGGCCGCCGAGAGTGAAGGCCTCACGCTGGCGTGGGACCGTGCGCTCTCGGCCAACACGCGCAGCGCACACCGCCTGCTGCAGTGGGCGTTGCGCGAAGGCGGATCGGAAGTCCAGCGGAGACTCGCCGATGAACTCTTCGCGCTGCACTTCACGCACGGCGGCAATGTCGCAGACGACGAACACCTCGTCGCCGCCGCGGCATCCGTCGGTCTCGACGCCGACGGTGCGCGGGCGTATCTCGCCTCGGACGAGGGCGTGTCCGAACTGGAGGCCGAGTTCGACAAGGCGCGCGCGCTCGGCATCGCGTCGGTCCCGACGTTCGTGATCGACGGGCGCTACGCCGTCCAGGGTGCGCAGCCGGCCTCGACGTTCGTCAGCGTCCTCGAGCAGGTGCGGTCGACGCGTGAAGCATCGCAGGCCTCGGCCGGCGACTCGTGCGCCGACGGCGCGTGCGCCATCTGACGCGCAAGGAGATCCATCGTGTTTCCTCTCTCAGTGCTCGAACTCGGACGCGTGCGTGAAGGCTCCACTCGGCGGGCGGCGCTTGACGAGGCGCGCGATCTGGCCCGGCACGTCGAGCGGCTCGGCTACCGCCGCATCTGGGTCGCCGAGCATCACAACACGCCCGCGGTGACGACGGCGGCGACATCGCTCGTCATCGCGCACATCGCCGCGGGCACGAGCACGATCCGCGTGGGCGCCGGCGGCATCATGCTGCCCAACCACGCGCCGTACGTGATCGCCGAGCAGTTCGGCACGCTCGCGACGTTGTTCCCCGGGCGGATCGATCTGGGGCTCGGTCGCGCGCCGGGGACCGATCAGGTCACGCTGGGGGCCTTGAGGCGCGATCCGTCGAGTGCCGACACGTTCCCCCAGGACGTCCTCGAACTGCAGCGGTTCCTTGCGCCGACGGTGCCTGGACAGCGGGTCGAAGCCGTGCCGGGGTCCGGAACGGAGGTACCGCTCTTCATCCTCGGATCGAGCCTGTTCGGCGCGCAGCTCGCGGCGCAGTTCGGACTGCCGTACGCGTTTGCGTCGCACTTCGCGCCGCAATGGCTCGATCGGGCGGTCGCGCTGTACCGGGAGCAGTTCACGCCGTCGCCTCAGCTCGCCGCGCCTTACATGATGGTGGGCGTCAACGCCATCGCGGCGGCGACAGACGAGGAAGCACGGCGGCTGTGGACGTCGCAGCAGATGTCCTTCGCGGATCTGCTCCGTGGCACGCGGCGCGTCATGCAGCCGCCCATCGACGACATCGACACGTACTGGGCGCCGCACGAAGTCGCCCACGCCTCACAGATGCTCGCCTGCAGCATCGTCGGAAGCGTCGACACGGTACGCGCGGGTCTCGACGCGCTCGTGGATCAGACCGGCGCAGACGAACTGGTCGTCGTATCGGACGTGTTCGATGTCGCCGCACGTCTGCGCTCGTTCGAACTCATCGCCGACGCCGCCCGCGACATCCGCACACGCAACTGACGGGCCTCCGTCGGCTTCTGCGTGAGAGCTGACCGTCCGTCCCCGGCCCATCGCGACCGAACAGGCGCCATACCCGGGCAAGAGGAAACGGATCACGCCAGAGGATCTGTTGGTCGAGTAGATTGACGACTGGTAAAGCGAAGTGACCAGTGAGGGAGACGATAGGATACATTGGGGCCGCTTTTTGCAGTTAGTATCACGCCCGTTCTCGGACTCTGCTCAGTCCCGGCGCCCTTCACTACCCTGCGCTTCCCTCTTTCGACAGAAGCGATCGGGTCTCCGCCGTGGACGAATCCCCGTGCCTTCGGAATCCTGCGGCGGGCGGTTCGCAAGTACGAGGCACCTCTGGTCGATGCAGCTCCCAAGGAGAGGTGGCGATCCGCACCCGGCTACGACACGCCGGACTATGGACCTGCTCACTGTCCCGGATATTGCACGAACTTATTTCGACAGCCTGCTGGTGCGGCTTCCCGCCATCGAACAGGACAAGGGGTAGCCACTCGTCCATGGCAATTGGCGATGCTGGAACGGCGACAACTTTCTTGCTCTCTTGGAAGCATCGCTAGTGCTTGACGCCGAGCCTTGCGAGTTGATCCGCAGCGTTGCTGTTTCCGGGATTGAGCGCGAGTGATTTGCGATACGCCTGGATCGCCAGCGGCTTGTTGCCATCGCTCGCATAGGCTTCGCCGAGACTGTCAAACGCGTTCCAGCTATCAGCGTGGAGTTCGGTATTGAGGCGCAGGATCGCGATTGCGGAACGTACTTCTCCGTCTCTCAGCAACGTGTAGCCCCAACTGTTCAGTTCGTTATCGGACAGAGAAAACCCGGGTTCGCGTTTCTGCATCGCTTGATAGGTCACGAATGCCTGATCGAAGCCCTTGCTTGCCAACTCCGCCGCGAAACTGGCGCGAGTCGGCGGCACGCCTTGCGCTTTCGTCCGGTAGACCGTGTACAGGTGGGAGGGCGCGCCGACTTCGGCAGGAGACATTTCCAGGAAGGCGCGGCCAGCAGCATCGCCCCTCAGATATGCGTCCAGAAAACGGAGGACGTAGGTTTCAAGCCAGCCATTGGCGACGGACAGCTCATGTCGATCGTAGTTGCCGTACCCGCCATCGCCGAGGAACCGCTGGCCCATGACCGAAAAGTTGGAATGGACATAGGGCGCCAACGTCACTCGATAGAGGTCTGCATATTTCATCTTGTTGAGGAAACTCCGCTCCCGGTTCATGTCGGAAGGCAGATCTTCCAACTGCCGCGGTGTGGCCGCGACATAGAGCATGGGCACGGTAATCCGTTCGGGGGTGAGGAACCGTGATTGCTCAATGACGTCTGGATAGCTTCGCACCGAGCCATCGAGCGACACGAGTGCGTCGATCCGGCTGTCCTTGGCGGCGGCCATCACATTCGCCAGGCCACCCCAGCTATAGCCCATCACTGCAAGGCGACCCATGTCGGCCTGGGGCAGGCGATGGGCATAGCCGATCAGGAACTGGATATCGCCGAGTTGGGTTTCCGCGCCCTCAAGGTCGTCCTTCATCCCCTCCGGTGATTGGCCGATGCTTGGGCTGGCGATCACGACATAGCCATGGCTCGCGAGAAATTCGCAAAGGTCGGCGTTTTCAAAGGCAGGAGCCCGGTAACTCGGCGCATAGACGACCACCGGATACTTGCCGGCGCTTGCGGTGGCGTCACGGCGCGCGGCCATCGGTGCGGCGAGTTCGGTCTTGGCCCGATCGGCCGTGAGGGCGGCGATCCAACTTCCCACGTAGCGAGTCTCCAACCTTCGCCGTTCCGCCGGCGTGGCGGGGAATTCGTCGGACGTTCCGCCAAGTCCAAGATAGTCACCGGCGCTCATCTCGCGACCGCTGCCTTTCTCGGCCGGATACCAGATCAGTGTCTGAATTGGTCGCGACCGCTCTCCGGCTGTGGCGTTGCCGCTATAGGGATCCGTCGCACCACGATAGCCGCGAGACTGATCGTATTGCTCGACGACCTGCAGCCCGACTGGGTGCGGCCCGGCCGGATTGATGCGCGTGAAGTGCGACTGCGCAGATACCATGGCAGGCATGATCAACAGCGCGATGACCAGCAGAAGCCTGTTCATTGCCATTCCTGGACGTTGTCCAGCCCGCCCCGCATGGCGAGCTTGGGCAGTTCGACCGCTGGCACGCCAGCCTCGGCGGCGTCCTTCGTGGTGACGTACCCGTAGTGGTCAAGCGCGATCTGGCGCACGATCTCTCTGTATCTGGCGGCTGCAGCCATGTCACAACTATACCGAATACGGTAGTGTTGTGACCATATCTTCGTAGTGCTTCACGCCCTCCCTTCATGGACGACGACGATGGCATCGCCGTCGCGGGGCTGTCAACGCGAGTCCGGCGCGAGGTGAAGGGTGGCTTTGCGTCCATCCTCCGCGCGATGGACGACTCCAGCCGTCCTTGCGCCGACGGTGCCGAGACAGCGGGTCGAAGCCGTGCCGGGTTCCGGAACGGAGGTACCGTTCTTCATCCTCGGATCGAGCCTGTTCGGCGCGCAGCTCGCGGCGCAGTTCGGACTGCCGTACGCCTTCGCGTCGCAGTGGCTCGATCGGGCGATTGCGCTGTACCGGGAGCAGTTCACGCCGTCGCCTCAGCTGCCGCGCCGTACATGATGTCGCCGATCACCATCAGGCCGCGTTGCCCCTTCCGTTTGCCCGCACGCATGTTGCGAACATCGCGCGGCGCCCTCGAGAGCTCGCAACGACTCTGGAACGCCACCGGGCCGCCGAAACGACCGGCAGTCGGAACGTGCGCCGTGGCTGTACCGCGCCATGGAGTTGTTCTATGTTCAGACCATGCCTTCGACGTGCCCATTCGATGCGCCTCGCCCGCCGGACAACGAGCATTGGGATTTCATCGGCGCGCTATCGATCTCTTCGCTCTATCTGTCGAAGAATCAAACCTACCGTGGATACTCGCTGCTCGTCTTCGATGCCAGGCACGTCGAACGGCTGGATGAGCTGAGCGCGGATGAGTGGTCAGCGTTCGCGCTGGACCTGTCGATCGCGCACAATGCGATCAGCCGGGTGACGCGGCCTGATCACATGAATATCGAGTTACTCGGAAATGTGATTCGGCATCTGCACTGGCACATCGTGCCCCGCTATCGCAGCGATCCTCGATGGGGCGGGCCCATCTGGACGACGGCGCAAGCCCACATGCAGGTGACTGCGTTGCCGGAGTCCGAGCAACTGGCACTCGTCGAGCAGATACGAAACGCACTCGGGGCGGGCCGACGCTGACCGGCGTGATGCACGAGCGTAGAGGCGCGCTTGACCCGACACGCGTGCTCAATCGCCATAGGTCGGCCTGAACGGCCGACGCCGAATCGGACGCGAAACGTCAGACGATGCCGTACGCCTTCAGGACCGCCTGCTCATCGCCGGACACCCAGCCGAACACTTTCGGCTCGCCGTCCAGCTTCTGCACGAGATAGTGGACGTCGAAATCGATCGCCACGTCGGCCTGATCCTTGCGGGCGTACGTCGCTGTCCAGGCGACGTGGGCAACGCAGTGATGCTCGTCGATCGGGGAGATCGCGACATGGCGAATCCGCATCTCCTTCGTGCCGATGGCCCGATAGCGTGCATGGCCCTGCGCCATGGACTGTCTGAAGTCATCGTCGTTCTTTCCGGTCATGACCCCGGCGGGCGTGGCCGCGATGAACTCGGAGGCGTAGAGCGAGGCGGCCTCGTCTATGTCGATGTCGCCGGCCAGAGACCGTCCGAAGAATCGCTCATACCGCTCGAACAGCTTCTTGACGCTGGCATCCATGGTTTTGTCCCCGGCGTGGACGACCCCGCCCGAACCGCCATCCAGGATCGGCGCCGCGCGTCACGCTCGTGCAGTTGGTTCACGTGTTCCATCAGTGCCTCACCTGCGCCGCCGCCTGACCAGTTCGTACAGCACCACTCCCGCCGCGGTCGCGACGTTCAGCGATCGCTTCTCTCCCAGCATCGGAATGCGGACGTATGCGCCGATCTGCGCGGCGATGCCGGCGCTGACGCCTTCCTTCTCGTGGCCGAACACCAGGCAGACCGGCCACTGCGGTTCCCACTCGTACAAATCCATCGCGTCGGCTGACGTCTCCACCGCGACGACGTGATAGCCGCGCGCGGCCTCTGCGGCAAGCGCAGCGCTCGTGTCCTGGTGATAGCTCCAGGGCACGGTCAGCTCCGCACCGAGCGCGGTCTTGGCGATCGCGTGCCGCTGCTTCGTTCCCTGATCGGGACGCGGCGTGATGCCGCAGAGCAGCAGCCGCTCGATCGCGCAGGCGTCCGCCGTGCGGAAGAACGCGCCGGTGTTGTAGAGGCTGCGGATGTTGTCGAGCGCGACAACGACGGGAAGGCACGAGTGGCGCACGCCTCATCGTAGTGCACGCCTGCACGCGCGCCTCGGCGTGGTCATGGCCGGCGCCCCCGTGGTCGCAGGCGCGCCCGGAAAGCGGATGACGCCACCGGGTTCGCGCGTTATCGTTTACGACCTCATGTCGAGATCCTTCGTTCCACGTCGGCTGATGTCACTCGCCCTCTGCGCCGGTGTCGTCCTTGTGCCAGCTCCCGCGCGGACGCAACCCGATACGCGCTCGGCAGACGCACGGCTCCGTGCGCTCTACACCGAAGAGTGGAACTGGCGGCAGCGTGATCAGGGGCGGCGCGGCGACCAGCCCGGTGAGGCCGGGGCCAGCGACCGGCTGCCGCGTGTCGATGCCGCCTCCCAGGCCGCCAGACTGGCCCATTGGACGCGCACGCTGGAGGCGCTGGACGGCATCCCGTTCGACGAGCTCACACCCGAAGAGAAGGTGAACGCACAGGTACTGCGCGCCTCGACTCGCGCGCTTCTCAACGACGTGGCGTTCCGCGTCTACGAAGCGCCGTTCAACGGCGACACCTTCTTCTGGACCTCGTTCACGCCACGCCAGGGGTTCGGCACCGCTGACGCGTATCGCGCCTATCTCGGACGCCTCCGCGACGTGCCACGCTATTTCGACGATCAGATCACCAACATGCGCGCCGGCCTCGCGCGCGGCTTCACCGTGCCGCGCGTGGCGGTGCTCGGTCGCGACAGGACCATCGAGCCCTACGTGAAGGTCGACACGACCAACCCGCTGTACGCGCCCTTCACGCAGATGCCCGCCGTCATTCCGGCGGCCGACCAGGCGACCATGCGCGACGACGCCGCGGCGGTGATCCGTGACGTGGTGGCCCCGGCGTACGACCGGCTCCTCACGTTCATGCGCACGGAATACCTGGCCAGGGCACGCACCACGATTGGCGCGAGCGAGATGCCCGACGGCAACGCGTACTACAAGGCGATGATCGAGAAGTTCACCACGCTCGACCTGACGGCAAAGGAGATCCACGAGATCGGCCTCAAAGAAGTGGCCCGTATCAAGGCCGAGATGGAGGAGACCAGGGGACGGGCGAACTTCACCGGGACATTGGCCGAGTTCTTCGAGTTCCTGCGCACCGATCCGCAGTTCTACGCGAAGACGCCGCGCGAGCTGCTGGCGTACTCGGCCTACGTGTCGAAGAAGGCCGACTGGAAACTCGCCGAGACCATCGGGTTCCTGCCGCGGCGGCGGCATGGCATCAGGCCGGTTCCCGACGCGATCGCGCCCATCTACACCGGCGGGCGGGGCGGCCTCGATGCATGCCTGATGAACACCTACAACCTGCCCGCACGGCCCCTCTACACGCTCGCGGCACTGACGCTGCACGAGTGCACGCCGGGGCACAGCTTCCAGGCCGCGCTCGCGCTCGAAGGCCCCGAGCGTCCGCCATTCCGCCGCGGCACGTCGTTCTCGAGCTACGGCGAAGGCTGGGGGCTCTACACCGAGTGGCTCGGCACGGTCATGGGCATCTACGAGACGCCCTACGAGGACTTCGGCCGGCTGACGTACGAGATGTGGCGTGCCGCGCGGCTGGTCATCGATACCGGCATTCACCAGTTCGGGTGGACGCGTGAGCAGGCGATGGACTACCTGCGCTCCAACGCGGCACTCTCTGAGCACGAGATCACCACGGAGGTCGAGCGCTACATTGCATGGCCCGGACAGGCGCTCGCCTACAAACTCGGCGAGATCCAGATCCG
>CAYRAE010000035.1:0-17126 GCA_964422175.1 uncultured Luteitalea sp.
CTCCACATCGTCGAGCGACAGCCCGCCGGAGGCGAGGTCGGCCTCGAGCGCGGCAAGGTCGGTCGACGGTCCGGGGTCGATGAGCGCAATCCCCGACGGCCCCTCCAGGACCACCGTGGCAATCACGCCCGGCGTGCCCTGGAACCGGCCATCGGCATAACGCAGCTGATTGGCGAGGACGAGCATGGGGGATGGTAATGCCGAGAATGCCGAGAATGCCGCGCTACCGGAAGGTCGGCAACTGGCTCCCGAGCCGCCCGCCGGATGCGCTGCGCGTCGAATGGCTGAATGTGAACGCTGAATGTTGGCATTCCCGGCATTCCCGGCATTCCCGGCATTCCCGGCATTCCCGGCATCGCGGCATCGCGGCATTCCCTCCGTATACTGGTGAGTGGGCGTCGCGGTTCGCCGGGCGTCCACACGTTGATGAGCGACACACACCGGCAAACGGGCGATCTCGTCCTCGAACGGACCGAGAAGCAGGTCAAGGAGCCCGAGCGGTTCAAGGTCCTGTTGATCAACGACGACTACACGACAATGGACTTCGTCGTGGAAGTCCTGGAGACCGTGTTCCACAAGTCGCCGGCCGAAGCCTTTCGCGTGATGATGCAGGTACACACGCAGGGCAGGGGGCTGTGCGGTGTCTATACGTTCGAGGTCGCCGAGACGAAGGTCGAGGCGGTCCACGAACTGGCGCGCCAGAACGGCTTTCCGCTGCGGGCGAGCCTGGAAGAGGAGTAAGTCAGCATGTTCAGTGCCTCGGTCGAGTTGCTGCTGGGCGTGGCGTATCGTGAGGCCACCTCGCGCCGCCATACGCACCTCACGCTCGAACATCTCCTCTACGTCCTCGCGCACGACACGGAAGCCGAGCGGATCCTCGCTGCGTGCGGCGCCGACCTGCCGCGCCTGCGCTCGGAGCTCGACAAGTTCCTCCAGCAGAACATCGAGCAGTTCCCGCGCGGCGCCCAGAAGGAGCCGGAGCAGACGCTCGCGTTCAGGCGCGCGCTCCAGACGGCCGTGCTGCACGTGCAGAGCGCCGGCAAGAGCGAGGTGCAGGCAGGCGACCTGCTGGCCGCCCTGCTCCAGCAGAACCGTTCGTATGCCGCCCAGCTCCTCGAAGGCCAGGGCGTGACGCGGCTCGACGTCCTCAACTACATCAGCCACGGCATCGCCAAGGTGCCCGCGCCTGACGAGCCCACCGGCGACGAACGACCCGCGGCAGCCGGTCAGGGCGAGGAGGGGTCGTCCACGTCGCGGACGCCGCTCGACGCCTACGCCGTCAGCCTCACGCAGAAGGCGCGCTCGGGCGTGCTCGATCCACTCGTCGGCCGTACCGCCGAAGTGCAGCGCACGATGGAGATCCTCTGCCGGCGGCGCAAGAACAACCCGATGTTCGTGGGCGAACCCGGCGTGGGCAAGACGGCCCTCGCCGAGGGGCTCGCGCAGCGCCTGCTCCAGGACGATGTGCCGGCGGTGTTGAAGGACGCGGAGGTCTTCGCGCTCGACGCCACGGCCCTCCTCGCGGGCACGCGCTTCCGTGGCGATTTCGAAGAGCGTTTCAAGGCCGTCGTCAACGCGCTGACGAAGCGGCCGCGACCGATCCTGTTCATCGACGAGATGCACAGCACCGTCGGCGCGGGTGCGACGACGGGCGGCACGATGGACCTCGCGACGCTGATCAAGCCCGTGCTGAGCGCGGGCGACATCCGCGTGATCGGCGCGACGACGTTCGAGGAGTTCAAGCAGGTCGAGAAGGATCGCGCGCTCGCGCGGCGGCTGCAGAAGGTGATCGTGGACGAGCCGAGCGTCGACGAAACGGTGACGATCCTCGAGGGGCTGCGCAGCCGCTACGAAGACCATCACAACGTGACGTACACCAACGGCGCGATCGAGACCGCCGCGAAGCTGGCCGGACGGCACCTGCGCGACTATCGCCTGCCCGACAGCGCGATCGACGTCCTCGACGAGGCGGGCGCCATGCTGCGCCTGCAGCCGAAAACGGATGGGAGGACCGGCTCTCCGGACCCGACCGACACCGGTAGGGCCGGCTCTCCGAGCCCGGCCGACAACGCCCCGACGCCGGTCGACGCCGACGCGCCCGAACCGCGACAGATCGTCGACGTCCCCGAGATCGAGAAGGTCATCGCGCGGATGGCGCGCATCCCCGACAAGCAGGCGCACGCATCCGACAGGGAACGCTTACGCACGCTCGAGGAACAGCTGACGCGCGTGGTGTTCGGGCAGGACGAGGCGGTGAAGGCCGTGGCGCGGGCGATCAAGCGCGCGCGCGCCGGACTCGGACAGCCCGACAAGCCGGCCGGCTGTTTCCTCTTCACGGGGCCGACGGGCGTGGGCAAGACGGAACTCGCGCGTCAGCTCGCCATCCATCTCGGCAACCAGTTCGTGCGCTTCGACATGTCGGAGTACATGGAGAAGCACGCGGTGGCGCGGCTCATCGGCGCGCCGCCGGGATATGTCGGCTTCGAGCAGGGCGGACTGCTGGTCGACGCGATCCGCAAGGACCCGTACGCGGTGTTGCTCCTCGACGAAATCGAGAAGGCGCATCCCGACATCTACAACATCCTGCTCCAGGTGATGGATCACGCCACGCTCACCGACAACACGGGGCGCAAGGCCGACTTCCGTCAGGTGATTCTGATCATGACGTCCAACGCGGGGTCGCGCGAGGCGAGCCAGGCGCTCGTCGGGTTCAGCGGCAGCGCGAGCGGCAAGGGCGCCGCGGGCCGCGCGAAGCAGGCGCTGGAGCGCATCTTCAGCCCGGAGTTCCGCAACCGCCTCGACGCGACGGTCACGTTCGGATCGCTCTCGAAGCAGACGGTCGAGACGATCGTCGAGAAGTTCGTGCTGCAGCTCGAAGCGCAGCTCGCCGAGCGGCGCGTGGCGATCACGCTGGAACCCGAGGCGCGCGCGTGGCTGGCCGAGAAGGGCTACGACCCTGTGTTCGGTGCGCGTCCGCTGGCGCGCGTCATCCAGACGGAGGTCCGCGATCCGCTCACCGACGAGATCCTCTTCGGTCGCCTCGAACACGGCGGTCTCGTCACGATCGGCCTCGCCGACGACAAGCTCACCTTCGACATCGTCAGCTCGCCGGCCCCCGCCGGCCGCGACACCGTCGATGCGTAGGGAAGAGGGTATGTCAGAAGAACCCGTGAAGGTGGTCGACAGGCGGTGGTGGGCACGCGAGGCGTCAGAGGAGACGCCAGGCGAGGAGAGCGGCGCGTTCGACAAGCCGACGTACGTGCAGGAGCTCGAGCAGCAGCTCGCCGAGAAGAACGAGCAGTTGCAGGAGTACGTCACGACCGTCCATGAGGCACAGCGCGAGTTCGACGCGATGCGCGCGCGCGTGCGCAAGGAGGCGTCGCGCGACGCGGAGCTCTCGCGGCGGGCCGTGTTCGCCGATCTGCTCGACGTGGTCGACAACCTCGATCGCGCGCTGGCCGCCGCGCGCGCGGGAGGCAGCGCGGATCCGCTGGTGCAGGGCGTGGACATGGTGCGCCAGCAGTTCCTGCACAAGCTCGCCGGCTATGGCATCAGCCGCATCGAACCGCTCGGCGAGCCGTTCGATCCCGAGCGCCACGACGCCGTCACCACGGTGCCCGTCACCCCCGACTTCGCCGACGGCATCGTCGCCGGCGTCGCCGCTCCCGGGTACCTGATCGGTGAAGACGTCCTCCGCCCCGCCGCCGTCGCCGTCGCGTCCACGGTGTAGTGGCCGGACTGTCCGGCCCGCGTGACGGACGTTGGGCCGTCGACCTTCAACCGTAGGGGCGACCCGCGTCGCGAAAGGTGCCGTGATGAAACGTGATCTCGTGCACGCCGTTCATGGACTGTGGCGGACGCCTCTGTCGTCCGGGCTCGCAGTGCCGTCGCTGGCGTTCGGTATCGCTGTCGCCACCTCGCTGTTCTCCGTGGTGAACGGCGTGCTGCTCCGGCCGCTGCCGTACGCCGACGCCGATCGCGTCGTGACCGTTGCCGTGATGCGTGAGGAGCCCACGTACGCGCTGGCTGGCGCGGAGGCGGTTGCGGTGCACGCCATGTCGCACGTGTTCGAGGACGCCGCCATTCTCGAGAGCTGGGAGAGCAGTTGGCGGCCGCTCTGGGCGCTGAGCGGTACCGGCGCGGGCGAACGTCTGCATGGCGCGCTGGTGGATGCCAACTTCTTCGACGTGCTCGGCGTCTCCCCCGCTCTCGGGCGAACGTTCGTGCGTGGCGTCGATGACGCCGGGGGCGTCGTCATCAGTGATGCACTGTGGCGACGGCAGTTCGGCGGATCGCACGATGTGCTGGGGAGAACGCTGCGACTGGACGGTGTGGAGCGCGAGGTGATTGGCGTGCTGCCAGCGGCGGTGCGCGTGACGTATCCCCAGTCGACCGACGCGTATGTGCAGCGCACCAACAGCGTGATACCGATGGCCGTCTCCTACCAGGTGGTCGCCAGGCTGTCGGCTGGTGTCACCGCCGCGGCGGCGACAAGCGCCATCCAGGGCCTCGCCATCGAGAACGCCAAGGGTACGCAACTCGGTGTGATCCCCGTTGGCGAACGATTGACGGCGCCGATCGCTGCCGGGATCTGGATGCTGACGGCGGCCGCCCTGGTGCTGCTCGGTGCCGCCACCGCCAACACAAGCCTCCTCCTGATCACGCAAGCCGTCCGGCGGACGAGAAGCATGGGGATCCGCATGGCGCTCGGCGCGACACGGTGGCACATCTTCCGACTCCTGCTCGTGGAACACCTGCTGGTCGGCGCGGCGGCTGTCGGCGTCGGCGCGTCGCTGGCGTACACGCTCGACCCACTCATCAGGCGGATGGCGCCACACACGCTTCCCCGCGTCGACGAGAGTCTGCTCGACGTCAGGGCGCTCGGCTTTGCGGTGCTCGTGGCATTGGCATGTGTGCTCGTGACCAGCGTGGTGGCGCACGCGGTGATGCAACGCAGCGATGGCCGCATCACGGCAGGTGAACTGGGCCGCACGGCGACCACACCAGCGCGAGCACTCGCGTGGCGGCGCGTCCTTCTGACGGCGCAATCGGCGCTGCTCCTGGTATCGCTCAGCGTCGCCGGCCTCCTGCTGCACAGCTTTCTCAACGTCTGGCGTCTCGACTTCGGTTTCGGCACGCGCGGCGTCACCGCGGTGCGCCTGACCGCTGCGGCGGCGGCAACGCCCGAGGCGCTCACGCAGGGCACCGGTGCGCGTCTGGACTGGAAAGGCCCTTCCGCGCGTCTGGCGCATGCAGCCGAGGCGCTGCGCGAGCAGCTTGAAGCGGTGCCGGGCGTGACCGCCGTCGCGTCAGCTTCGGCGATTCCGTTCGAGCGCTCCCTTGGCTTCACGGTGGTGCCGCACGGCGACAGCCCCGGTGAGCCGCGTGCGTCGCAGATCCCTGCTCTCGTACGCGAGGTGAGCGACGGGTACTTCGCGCTGATGAACATCCCCGTTCTCGAGGGGCGGGCGATCTCGAAAGACGATGTGTCGCAGGGGAGACGCGTGACGGTCCTGTCGCGCGATCTCGCACGGCGCGTGTTCCCCGATTCGCCTGCCGTGGGTCGCACGCTGCACTGGGACGAGCAGTACGAAGTCGTCGGGGTTGCGGGAGACGTGCGCTGGGAAGGTCCCGAGGACGCAGGCAGTCCGGCCTTCTACATACCCACGCAGCCCGGGAATACTGCCGCGCGACAGATCATGGTTCGTTCGAACCTTCCGATCGCCCAGCTGATGCAACTGGTCCGCGAACGAATGGCTGCCATCGATCCCTTCCAGCCGGTGGACCGCGTGATCGCCCTCGACGACGTGGTGGGACGGTCGCTCGAACAGCGTCGGTTCCATGCCTCGGCGACAACGACGTTTGGTGTCCTTGCGCTGCTGCTCGCGGCCATCGGGATCTCGGCTGGCGTCGCCGCGGCGGTCACCGAGCGGACCCGTGAGTTCGGCATTCGCTCCGCGCTTGGTGCGTCGCGACTCCACATCAAGTGGCAGGCGATGCGACACGCGTTGCGACCCGTGGGTGTCGGCCTGGCGGTGGGTGCCATCGTCACGGCCTTCGTGACGCGTGCTCTTCGTGCGTTCCTGTTCGAGCTGTCGGCCTTCGATCCGTGGTCTCTGACCGCCACGGTGACCGTGGTGACGCTCGTCGCCGTGGCGGCAGCGTGGTACCCGGCCAGGGACGCCGTTCGTATCTCTCCCGTCGAGGCACTTCGGGCCGAGGACCGGTAGGCACATCCGATGCGAGACGGCTGCTTGGCTCGCCGCGCCACCCAATCATATTCATATTTATGCAAAATTATCATTATTAGACATATGATTGGGGCATGGCGAACGCTCTGGAACGGCTGCTGGACCAGCGGCTGGGACACGGTCGGCATCACCTGACCAAGGCAGAAGCCATGGAAGCCGTCGACCTATCGGCAGCGGCCTTCAACACCGCTGTGGCAAGATTGGTGCGCCAGCGCCGGCTCGCTCGACCGAAGCAGGGCTTCTTCGTCATCCTCCGCCCGGAGGACCGCGTCGCGGGAGGTCCCGACCCGGCCCGCTGGATCGACCCGCTGATGCGCTACATCGGCGTCGACTACCGGGTGTCGCTGCTACGGGCAGCGGCGTTTCACGGATCCTCCCATCAGGCCGCGCAGGTCTTTCAGGTGATTGTCCCCAGGCAGCTGCGCCCGGTGGCCATCGAGCGCCAGCGCGTGGAGTTCATCTACCAGGCGCCAGACGCGTTCGCGGAGATCAACAGGCAGCCGTGGCTGGATCTGCTGAAGACCGACGCCGGGTTCGCGCAGGTGGCCGGCATCGAGCTGCTGCTGCTCGATGCCGTGCGGTACATCCACCAGAGCGCCGGCCTCAACGGTGCCGCGCAGATCGTCCACGACTTGGGTGGACGTGCCAGCTCGCAGAAGCTCGCGCGCGCCGCGGCCTCATACGAGAATTCCGTCGTCCGTCGTCTCGGCTACCTGCTCGAGTACTTCGGCCACGCCCGACAAGCCGCCAGCCTTCAGCCGCAGGCGAAGAAGGCGAAGTCGCTCAAGCCGCTCGATCCGTCGGCGCGCGTGGTGCCCAGCCTGATCGCCAGCGGCGGCGACGCGGGCGAATCTCCAGCCTGGAAGCTGCGCCTGAACGTGCCCGTGGAGATCGACGCGTGATCCCGCTCGCCCACATTCAGGAATGGGCCGCAACGACGCCGTGGCGGGAATCCCGACAGGTCGAGCAGGACCTCATCATCTGTCGCGCGCTCTGCGACATCTTCAACGAGCCGTTCCTCGCCGAGCGCCTGGCCTTCCGAGGTGGCACCGCGATTCACAAGCTGCTGTTCCGTCAGCCCCTTCGTTACTCGGAGGATATCGACCTGGTCCAGGTGCGCGCGGAAGCGATCGGCCCGACGGTCAACGCGCTGCGCGACGTGCTGTCGTGGCTCGGTCCGTTCAAGCGCGACACTGCCACGCACTCGCTCCATCTCGTCGGCCGTTTCACGCCGGAGTCCGAACCGACGGCCAGGGCCAAGGTGAAGATCGAGGTCAACACGCGGGAGCACGAGCACCTATACGAGCTGCGCAGGTATCCCTTCGCGATTGAGAACGCGTGGTTCACGGGCCGAGCGTCAGTCGTGTCGTTCGACGCGGAGGAATTGTTCGGGACGAAGCTCCGGGCGCTGCTGCAGCGCCGGAAAGGCCGCGACCTCTTCGACTTCCACGTCGGATTCGATCAACTCTCCCTCGACCCAGCCCGTGTGATCGCCGCATTCGCCCACTACATGACGCAGGACGGCACCGCGATCTCGCGCGCGAACGCTGAGGAGCGCATGTTGGGCAAGTTGACGCGCAGTCTAACGGAAGACATCGCGCCGCTGCTCGCGCCTGGCGTCGCCTACGGCGACGCCGAAGCGCTCGACGCCTTCAAACGCGTCTGGTTCGATCTGGTGGCCCGTCTGCAAGGCCAGCCGTGGACCACGTCCGCCGCTGTCATCGAGGAGTTCCGCGCGACCTCGCTGCCCGGGCTGTTTCGTTCGACGAACGCGTGAGCGTCACGGGCGGTGCTCTACCCCGCAGCGTACCGCTCGCATGGAGCGGCACCTGGAGGTACTGTCGGCCCCGCCTTCGTGCCAGCCGCGGACGGCACCTCAAACATTTCGGCATTCAGCCCGCCTTCGCGGACTGCGTCGCTACGGCGCGCAGGCAGTACGATTCCCCCATGCGCGCGCTGGTGCTGGGAGGCGGGGTCGTGGGCGAAGCCGTGGCCTTCGACCTGACGTACGTCGCGCCCGTCGCTGAGGTGACTGTCGCCGACGTCGACGCGGGACGGTTGTCTGCGATCGGCGCGCGACTCGGAGTGGAGACGCGGCACGCCGACCTGCGCGACACGACGCTCGTCGGACAGCTCGCCGCGCACGCAGACGTCACGATCGGCGCGCTGCCGAGCACGCTCGCGCTGCCCGTCATCGAGCGCATGGCGGAGCTCGGGCGGCGTCACGTCGACGTGAGCTTCCTCGCGGCCGATCCGCGCCAGTTCGACGCCATCGCGCGTGCCTCGGGCGCCACGATCGTGTACGACTGCGGCGTCGCGCCTGGCCTGAGCCACGTGCTCGTCGGCGAGGCGGTGCGACACATGGCGCGCACGACGAGCGTGCGCATCGACGTCGGTGGCCTGCCCGTCGAACCCGTGCCGCCGTTCTTCTACAAGGCGCCGTTCGCGCCCATCGACGTGATCGAGGAGTACACGCGGCCCGCCCGCGTCGTGCGCGATGGACGCGTCGCGACCCTGCCAGCCCTGAGCGAGCCCGAGTCGGTCGACATCGACGGCATCGGCGCGCTCGAAGCGTTCAACACCGACGGCCTGCGCAGCCTCGTCGACACCGTACACGCCGACACGATGACGGAGCGCACGCTGCGCTATCCCGGACATCTCACGCTCGTGAGAGCGCTCGCAGACGCGGGCCTGTTCGAGACCACTCCCGTCGTCGTGAACGGCCACACTGTCGTGCCGCGCGACGTCGCGTGCGCGCTGCTCTTCCCGCACTGGCGCTACGCGCCCGGCGAACGTGACCTCACCGTGCTGACGGTCGACGTCGCCGGTATCGGTCACGATGAAGCGCCGTGTGCCTTCGACTGGACGATGGTGGACGTGCCGCCGCTCGACGCGCCTCTGAGCAGCATGGCGCGCACCACAGGCACCCCCGCCGCCATCGTCGCCCGCTGGCTCCACGCGGGTCTGGACATCGAGCCCGGCATCCATCCACCCGAGCGACTCGGCCTCGACGGCCACGCCCCCGCGCTGCTCGACGCCCTGGATACCAGAGGCATCCGCGTCGAGCGGCGTCGCCCTACCTTCACGCGCTGACTGCCTGCGCGTGAGCGGCTCACGCACTCGCGAACTCGTTCCGGAACGGGTTCATGAACGCTGACTCCATCCGAATCCGGTTGTCCGTTGCCCCCGCCGAAGCTCCGGAGGTGCGAAAGCGGGCCGGTTGCCCGTTGCTGTATGTTCGGTGCCCGGTGCCCGCCGCCCGGTGCCCGGCCGTGTCCACTTCCGGACACCAGTCCGTCCGACTCTGAACGATCCGGAAACGGAGATCGCGATAATTCGGGGCTGAGACGGGCATGCGGGTTGCTCTTCTCCCGTCCGTGGATCGGCCGCTCGAAGCCTCCGTTCGTCGACGACTGCTCGCCAGGCGCTGGGTGCCGCTCGCGCTTGGCGGCGTGGTGGTGGCGTCGGGACTCGTGTGGGGCACCGACCTGCTCAGGCCGTCGGTGCGGCGCAGCAGCATCAGGACGGCGCGCGTCGAGGCAGGGCCGCTCGAGGCGTCGCTGACGGCGTCGGGAACCGTGGTGCCTGCCATCGAGCACGTGATGGCGAGCCCGATCGACGCGCGCGTCATCGCCGTACTGCGGCGCGTGGGCGACGCGGTGAAGGCGGGCGACCCGATCGTGCGGCTCGACACCAGCGCGTCGGAGCTCGACGCCGAGAAGCTGCGCCAGCGCATCGCCATCAAGGACAACGAGCAGGCACAGACCAGGCTCACGCTCCAGGCGAAGCTGATCGAACTGGATGGCCAGATCGCGTCGAAGGACCTCGAACTCCAGGCTCTCCAGGCGGCGCTGGCGAGCAACAGGTCACTCGCGAAGGAAGGTCTCGTGTCGCAGGAGGGCCTGCGCGAATCCGAACTCAAGGCCGCCCAGGCGGCGGTGGATCTCGCGCGCCTGAAGCAGAGCCGCGCCAACGCGGAGACCACCAACCGCGCGCAGCTCGACGGCCTGTCGCTGGAGATGGTGTCGCTGCGCGCCGAGGACGCGCAGCAGCGGCGGCTGCTCGAGCGCACGACCACGAAGAGCGATCGCGACGGCGTCCTGACGTTCGTCAAGGACGAGGCGGGCGCGCTCGTCAGGCAGGGCGACGTGCTGGCCCGCGTGGCGGATCTCTCCGCGTTCCGCGTCGAAGCGACGACGTCGGACATCAACGCGTCGCGCGTCAGCGCCGGCCAGCCCGTCGTCGTGCGGCTCGACGCGCTCACCACCACAGGCCGCGTCAGCGTCGTCGAACCGCAGATGCAGAACGGCGCGCTGCGCTTCCAGGTGTCGCTCGACGAAGCGAACGCCGCGTGGCTGCGATCGAACCTGCGCGTGGACGTGCAGGTGATCACCGATCGCAAGCCGCACGTCCTGCGCGTGGCGCGTGGCCCGTTCGCGCAGGGCGGCGGCGCGCAACAGGTGTTCGTCCTGCGCGATGGCCGTGCGTATCGCACGCCCGTCCGCCTCGGCGTGTCGAACTTCGACTACTTCGAGATCGTCGACGGTCTCGCCGAGGGCGACGAGATCATCGCGTCGGACATGCGCGAGTACGAATCAACCCCTGAGCTGCGCGTGAAATGAGCCGGCCGTACGCCGAAAGTGTCCCCATGATTCACCTCGAACAGATTCAGAAGGTCTATCGCACCGATCGCATCGAGACCGTCGCGCTCGCCGACATCAATCTGCACGTCGCGCAGGGCGAGTTCGTCTCGATCATGGGCCCGTCCGGCTGCGGCAAGAGCACGCTGCTCAACCTGATGGGGCTGCTCGACGAACCCAGCGACGGACGGATCACGCTCAACGAGAAGCCCGTCGAGTCGTATCGCGATCGCGATCTCGCGCGCATCCGCAACCGCGACATCGGCTTCATCTTCCAGACCTTCCACCTGATTCCCGACTTGAAAGTCGTGGACAACGTGGAGTTGCCGCTGCTGTATCGGGCCGGATCGGCGAAGCAGCGGCGCGCCCACGCGATCGAGGCGCTCGAACGCGTGGGTCTCGGGTCGCGCACCGATCACTTCCCGTCGCAGCTCTCGGGCGGACAGCAGCAGCGCGTGGCCATCGCCCGCGCCATCGTCGGCAAGCCGATCGTGCTGCTCGCCGACGAACCGACGGGCAACCTCGACTCGGCGATGGGAGACGACGTGATGAGCATCCTCGAAACGCTCAACCGCGACGGGACGACGATCGTGATGGTCACGCACGATCCCGAGAAAGCCGGCCAGACACACCGCATCATCCGCCTCTTCGACGGCCGCCAGGTGATGTGATGCTGTCCAACTATCTGAAGCTCGCGTGGAAGGTCCTGGGACGCCGGAAGGTGTTCACGGCCATCAGCCTGTTCGGCGTGAGTTTCACGCTCGTGGTGCTGACGGTGGCCGTCGCGCTGTTCGACCACGCGCTCTCGCCGATGCCACCCGAGGTGAACCTGAATCGGACGCTGGTCATGGGCCGCGCCCGCATGCAGGGCGACGGCAACACGTGGCAGAGCAGCCCGGGGTATCGGCTGATCCACGACTTCGCGCGCAAGCTGCCTGGCGTCGAGCTGATGACGGTGCAGACCGGGGGCTCGCTCGCGGTGTCGTTCGTCGACGGCCGCAAGATCGAGTCGACGCTCAAGCACACCGACGCGGAGTTCTGGCGCGTCTACCAGTTCGCGTTCCTGGAGGGCAGTCCGTATGCCGCCGCGGACGTCGAGTCGGCGCGTCTCGTGCTGGTGATCAACGAGACGAGCCGCACGCGATTCTTCAACGGCCAGGCCGCGCTGGGCCGTTACATCGACGCCGATGGCCAGCGGTTCCAGGTGATCGGCGTGGTCGAGGACGTCCCGTCGATGCGCACGCCGTCGGCCGACCTCTATGCGCCGCTCACGACGCAGAAGTCGAAGGGGTGGGAAGAGGAATACCTTGGCAGCTTCACGCCGGCCTTCCTGCTGGCGCCCGGGGCCAGACCAGAGGACGTGCGCGCCGAATTGCACTCGCGCCTGTCGACCTGGAAGTCCACGCAGCCGCAGTGGAAGACGCTGTCGGCGACGCTCGAGACGCCGTTCGAGAGCATGGGCCGCAATCTCCATCCGGGCGACACGGACTTCACGCGGACCTACGGTGGGTTCCTGCGGGGGATCCTCGTGCTCGGGGCGCTGATGTTCATGGCGCTGCCGGCCGTCAACCTGGTGAACCTGAACGTGAGCCGGATCATGGAGCGCGCATCGGAGATCGGCGTGCGCAAGGCCTTCGGCGCGTCGAGCCGGACCCTGGTCGTCCAGTTCGTCGTCGAGAACCTGGCACTCACCGTGATCGGCGGCCTGATCGGCTTCCTGCTGGCCGGGCTCGTGCTGCGGGCGATCAACGAGAGCGGACTCATCCCGTACGCCGAACTGACCCTCAACGCGCGCATCTTCATGTGGGGTGTGGCACTGGCCGTCGCCTTCGGGCTGCTCTCGGGGGTCTATCCCGCCTGGCGCATGTCGCGCGTCCACCCGGTGGTCGCCTTGAAGGGAACGAGGTAGATCGTGGCCCTGCACCTGCTGAAGCTGATCTGGAACCGCAAGCGGTCCAATGCCCTGATCATCGCGGAGATCTTGCTGTCGTTCCTCGTGCTCGCGGGCGTGACCACGATCGCGGTGCACTACTGGCGCAATTACCAGTCGCCGCTTGGTTTCTCGTACGAGCGCATCTGGGACGTCGTCGTGCGCGTGCCCAGGGGGATCGACTCGACACCTGACGTGGAACGCGAGCGCCTGGCGCGCTTCTCGCGGCTCGTGGACACCGTCCGCCAGATGCCCGAAGTGGAATCGGTGAGCCACATCGAGCTGCCGACGTTCCGCAACTGGGAGTGGAACAGCGACTTCAACCTGCCCGACGGGCGGGAGGTCGCGTTCCACGGCAACCGCGGCGGGGACGACCTGGCCGAGACGCTGTCGATCCCGGTGATCGACGGCCGGTGGTTCTCGCGCGAGGACACGGGACAGAACTGGGAACCGGTCGTGATCAACGCCGCGATGGCGCGCCATATCTTCGGCACCGAGCAGGCGGCAGGCAGGACGTTGCCCCGCGGGGAGAACCCGGGCCGGCCGCGCAGTGGTCCTCCGCCGCGGCCGCAGCGTATCGTGGGCGTCATTCAGGACTTCCGCCAGTTCGGGGAGTACTCGACGCCGGCCAACTACCTGTTCGTGCGCAATGACATCGTGTCCGCGGCGCAGCCGCCCCCACCGGGTCCTGGCACGGCAGCGGGGACCGGCACTGCCAACGGTGGCGGCACGTCGTCGACGCCGGATGCGGCAGCCGACAGCGACCGCGTCGACGCGCGGCTGCCCAACGCGATCGTCGTGCGCGTCCGCCCTGGCGTGACCGCGGAGTTCGAGGAGCGCCTGGTGACGACGCTGCAGGCCATGGCGCCTGACTGGAGCTTCGGCATGAAGCCGACCGAGGATGTGCGGACCGAGTACCTGCGCAACAACTACCTGACCCCGCTGGCCATCATGGGGATGGTCGCCGGCTTCCTGCTGCTGATGGTGGCACTCGGCCTGAGCGGCGTGCTCTGGCAGAACGTCACGCAGCGGATTCGCGAGCTCGGACTGCGGCGCGCCAAGGGCGCCGACCGCGCGCGCATCAAACGGCAGATCCTTGCCGAGATCACGCTGATGACGGGCATTGCGATTGTCGTCGGCGCCATCCTGCTGGCCCAGGTGCCAATGCTCGGGTGGCTGGGTTCGGTGCCACCGGGCGTCTATGCCTTCAGCCTGGCGCTCTCCGGTGTGCTGCTGTTCCTGCTGACGGCGTTCTGCGGCTGGTATCCCGCGCTGCTCGCCACGCGCATCCCACCCGCGGAAGCCTTGCGGTATGAATAGACCTGCGGGGAGCGGGCAAGCGCACGTCGAGGCAGGACCGGCTCTCCGAGCCCGGCCCCTCACGCCGGCACGCCCTCCATGCGCGATGATTGATGCGGCCCTGACATTCCCGGCATTCGCGGCATTCCTGGCATCGCGGCATTTCCTCCATGCATCCGATCCTGATCGTCGACGATGACGACGCCGTGCGGGCGTCGCTGGCGCTGCTGCTGAAGCAGGCCGGCCTGAAGACGCATGCCGTGGGCACGCCGGATGCGGCGTTGGCGTGGCTGGCTGCGCACCAGTGCGCGCTCGTGCTGCAGGACATGAACTTCTCGCGTCGCACGTCGGGCGACGAGGGCATCGACCTGCTGCGACGCGTACGAGAGACGCATCCGGCGCTTCCCGTGATCCTCATCACCGCGTGGGGTTCGATCGCGCTGGCCGTGGAAGGCATGCGGCTCGGCGCCGCGGACTTCGTCACCAAACCGTGGACCAATGCCGCGCTGCTTCAGACGGTGCGCACCGCGCTGGGCGTGGCCGGCGCGACGATGGGACCGGACACCACGCCGATCACGCGCGACGAGCTCGATGCCAGCTACGACTTCGACGCCATCGTCACCGCCGATCCCCGCATGCTCGCGCTGCTGCGGCTCGTGGGGCGCGTGGCGGCCACCGATGCCTCGGTGTTGATCACGGGCGAGAGCGGCACTGGCAAGGAGTTGATCGCCGACGCGCTGCATCGCAACAGTCATCGTCGGCGCAAGCCGTTCGTGAAAGTGAACCTGGGCGGCGTATCGGCGTCGCTCTTCGAGAGCGAGATGTTCGGACACGTGCGCGGCGCGTTCACCGACGCGCGGCACGACAGGCAGGGTCGCTTCGATCTCGCCGACGAGGGCACGATCTTCCTCGACGAGATAGGCGATCTCGACGCGTCGTCGCAGGTGAAGCTGCTGCGCGTGCTGCAGGACCGCACGTACGAGGCGCTCGGATCGAGCCAGCCGCGCACGGTGGACGTCCGCGTGGTGGCCGCCACCAATCGCTCGCTACCCGACATGGTGCGCCGCGGGGAGTTCCGCGAGGACCTGCTCTATCGCATCAACCTGATCACCGTGCCGCTGCCTGCGCTTCGTGAACGAGTTGGTGACATTCCGCTGCTCGCGCGCCGGTTCGTGCAGGCCATCGCGCAACAGCAGGGACGCGACGCGTTGACGCTCGGCGCCGGCGCCACGCGGTGGCTGCAAGTGCAGCCCTGGCCGGGCAACATCAGGCAGCTCAAACAGTGGATCGAGCGAGCCGTGCTGGTGGCACCCGGGCCGGTGCTCGATGTCGCCGACTTCGAAGCGACGGCTGCCATGGAGCGCACCGCACCATCGTCAGGCCCCGACGCGCTGCCGGCCGTAGGCAGCATGACGATGGAGGAGATCGAGCGCGCGATGATCCTGAAGTCGCTGCGACACCATGGCGGCAACCTGAGTCGCGTGGCCGATTCGCTGGGCTTCAGCCGCGCCGCGCTGTATCGTCGGCTGGAGAAATACGGAATCTCCGTGTGACGCTGCGGCGCCTCTTTTACGCCTACCTCCTGGTCCTGCACGCCGTGGCCGCCGTCCTCGCGTGGCACGTCGCCAGGGACGCACCGTGGCGAGTGCTGCTCATCGAGGCCGGGCTCGTGGCGTCGGCGCTCGCCGGCATGTGGCTCGTGGACCGCCTGCTCCGCGCGCACGCGCTCGTGCAGGAGAGCGCGCAACTGCTCGAAGAGAGCGACTACACCACGCGCTTCAGGCCCACGGGACAGGCCGAGATCGATCGCCTGATCGCGATCTACAACAGGATGGCCGACGCGCTGCGCGCCGAGCGCGTGCGCGTCCGGGAGCAGCATCACTTCCTCCAGAGCCTGCTGGAGGTGTCGCCGTCGGGTGCCGTGATCCTCGATCACGACGGACGCGTGGACTTCCTCAATCCCGCCGCGCGGCGGTTGCTCGGGCCTGATGTAGAGCCCGGCGTGGTGGCCGCGTCGACGGGCACGCTGCTCGGCAACGTGATGGCCGCGCTCGATGCGTCGGCGTCGGCGATCGTCACGCTGGGTGGCGGCCGGCGCGCGAAGGCGAGCCGCGGCGCGTTCATGGATCGCGGATTCAGTCGTGCGTTTCTCCTCGTCGAGGAGTTGACCGACGAACTGCGCCAGGCCGAGCGCGCGGCCTACGAGAAGCTGATTCGGATGCTGTCGCACGAAGTGAACAACTCGGTGGCCGCGTCGAACTCCCTGCTCTCGTCGTGTCTCGTGCTGGCGCAGCAGCTGCCCGACGAGTCGCGCGCCGATCTCGATGGCGCGCTGCGCGTGGTGATGACGCGCACCGGACAACTCGGCGCGTTCATGAAAGCGTTTGCCGACGTCGTGAGGTTGCCGGAGCCACGGCTGGCACCGTGCGATGTCAACGCGCTGCTCGAACACCTGTGTCGACTGATGGCCGCAGACGCCGCAAGCCGCGGCATCGCGCTCGACACGTCGCTCGCCTCCATCCCGCCCGTGTCACTCGATCGCATGCTCATGGAGCAGGCCCTCGTCAACATCGTGAAGAACGCGATCGAGGCGGTGGACCGCGGCGGACACGTGATCGTCGGCACGGGCATGAGCGGCACGCAGCCGTTCATCCAGGTCGAAGACAGCGGCCCCGGCCTCGCGCCGGAAGTCCAGGCACACCTCTTCACGCCGTTCTTCAGCACCAAGGAGTCGGGTCAGGGGATCGGGCTCACGCTGGTGCAGGAGATCCTGACGCGCCACGGCTTCGCCTTCTCGCTCGACGGCCCCCCGGGCGGCCCCACCCGCTTCACGATCTGGATGGGATACTGCGCCGGCAACGGGCAACCGGCAACCGGCAACCGGTAGGCAGTCGGCGGGCCACAATGCGCGCATGTGTCCATGGACGTACATGTCCGTCGCCGCGTGTCAGCGCAGCGTGAAGTTGACCGAGATCGACATCGTGACCGGCGACAGGGCACCGTCGA